>JAUVVT010000259.1 GCA_030604505.1 bacterium
AAACAATAAATTATAACAATTACCAATAAAAATATTAGATGCAACCTTATTGCTCAATGTCGCTTTAGGATGAGATAAACATTTTTTGAATTCCTTCATAGCTTCATAATATTTAAATTCTTTTTCATATTTTTGCCCCATATAGAAAAAGTCCTTTAATAATGGATTCTCTCCTAGACCATTTATGTAAGACTCTAAACGACCTAAGCCACGTAGTTCTTGCCTTTCTTGTAATTGATGATAATATTGTTTTTCTTTAGATTCTTTCTTTTCAACTTTTTTTTCTTTTACAATTTTATAAATTCCTAAGATACAAACAAATAGACAGATAATCCACGCTACTATTTTTTGTTCTTTTCGTATCTCTAAAGTAGATAAATATGTTCCGAGAAGCAACGGAACCACTGTCAAAAAAATATTTAACAATAAATTCATTTTATAGGTTTTTTTAAGTAATCTTCAAGAAAATAATACACCTGACAGTTTATATAGTGGAACTGAAAATTATTTAAATACTTTCAGTACAAACCAACTTCAGCCGCACCATCAATCTCTAATTTCTTAAACTCTAAAATTCGTCATTTAAACCAAATATCGGTTTATTTGCTCTCCATTTTCCCCGTGTAAAATCGGGGAACTGTATCGGTGCACTTCCTTTTGCAATTGACTGTTCCGAGAGAGGAGTTATCACACTCCATGAAACAGTATCATAAACATTAATAGGTGTCGGTACCTTCCGTTTAATGGATTCGATAAAAGCATGAATTATAAAAAAGTCCATTCCGCCGTGTCCGCTCCCCACAGCTTTATCTTCATACTTCTTCCAAAGCGGATGGCCATATTCTTCCTGATATTTATCAAATGGTTCCCATGTATGTTTTTTCGGGCTCCTATCTTCAATATAAATTGAGTTATTATCCTTCATCCATAGCCCCTTCGTTCCCTGTATGCGGAACCTGAGAGAATAAGGTCGATAAGAATTCGTGTCATGGGTAACTATCACTGTCTCTCCGTTAAAACACTTTATGACCGAAGTAACTATATCACCAATAGCATATCTTTTCCTTGCATTGAAATGTTCCGAGCCAAAGTTCTTTTCTACAAAATAATTTATCCCTCGTGACTTTGTAGCTGTTGATGTCAAATAAACGAATCTGTTACCTCTGTCTATATTAAGACACTGAGCAATCGGTCCGATCCCATGTGTTGGGTATACATCGGCATTTCTCCTGACTGAATGTTCTCCTCTCCAGCGTAGCTCACCACGTTTTTTGGGGTTCCTTGAAAATTTAGCTCCACGTACATCATGCTGATAACCGCACTCACAATGTATAAGTTCCCCGAACAATCCCTGTCTTACCATAGTGAGCACAGCGATTACATCACGTCGATAACAGACATTTTCCAGAATCATACACGGCATTTCCGTACTTTCTGAGGTATCCACCAGTTCCCAGCATTCATCAACAGTAATAGCTCCCGGAACCTCAACACCGGCATATTTACCTGCCTTCATTGAAGCAATGGACATCGGAGCATGCCATTCCCAAGGCGTTGAAATAATTGTACCATCCAGGTCATCTCTTTCGACCATCCTGCGAAAATCTTCTTCATTCCTTGAATACCCTTCAGGTTTTTTTCCTCTTGCTTCTTCAACCAAATTGATAGCTCGTGTCAGATTATCCATATTTATATCACAAATTGCAGGGATTTCGACATCATCACGCCTTAAAACCCTTCGAAGATGCCCCGTTCCTCTCCCTCCAACACCAATAAATCCCAATCTTGCCTTTCTGTCATCTTTCCCAAATAAACGAACATTCCGCACCATTGCTGTTGTCAATCCAGCTGTTACACTTGTTTTAATAAAACTTCTTCGATTAACACTCATAATTAATACCCTCCACATTTTATTTTTTAATGTCAAAGATTGTTATAATTTAATCAGTCCTTTCCTTTCGGCTTCTTCTCTCACCGGACCCCACCATCCGAGAGGTCTTGCCATCACATAAAATTTAACAAGGTGATTCATATCTTCCGGTTTTGTAAGAAATGTAATCGGAATATAAACTAATGCACACAGTCCCATTAAAATCCAGAACTGGTAATAATCTTTGAGAACGGGAATAACTCCCAAATCGGGAAGCACCTTAAATATTAACCAGCTCGCCACGAGGTTAGCAATCCATGAGGAAAGATACGCCCATGAATTAAATCGCCACCAAACAACCTGAAGAATATTCGGAAGCCAGACACCCGCTGCCATTATCCAGAGAGCAAATAAAAGATACTTTGTTATCTCTTCGGTCATCATCATCCCATAGGCAAAGGAACTCAATAAGACAATAACGGTGCTGAACCTGCCGACCCACACAAGGCGCTTCTCAGAAGCTTTCGGATTAATATAGTGATGATACAAGTCTCTTGTTGCATAAACCGAAGTAGCGGGGAGCCACCAGGGCAGACCACGTCCTGCAAGAAAAAAATCCGATTCCGAACGTTTCCCAAGCCGATAAAAGAGAAGCCCGCAGCCGACCATTAATGCAAGAAAGGAAAACAGCCACAACCAATCAATAAACGAAAATGACGACATTTAATATCCTATAGTTTAAGCAAAAATTAAAATGAAAAATAGTGATTTTTCTTATAGAGACAATTCACGAGCTGCTTATAAGTTTTACACTCTTTTTTAAATATGTAATTACCTGAAAATTGCGATAAAAGAAAAGATGTCACTGCTGGAGCGAACAGTTGTTTGCACTATTTAAAGAAGCATATCAATATTCTTTGAAAGCAGTATTTTCATAAATTCCTTTTATTAATACTATACCTCTTTCTTACTCAATTCTTTTTCCAGTCTTTCTTTCATTTCCTGCACCTTTTCAGGCATTGAAGATGCAAGATTACTATCCTCATAAGGGTCTTTCGACAGGTTAAAGAGATATTCCGCTTTATCTTTTTCCTCATATAAATACTTCCAATCACCATCTACATAAGCAAGGTCTCCCCTGTTTGTTTTGAAAACTATACTCCTGTCTTTTTTTGGTTCGGCTTTAATAATGACATCCGATAAATCTATTCCATCTATTAAGCGGTCGGGCAGCTTTGCTCCTGTAATACCTGCAAGAGTGGACATAATATCTGCATTGGTTGCAACCTGTTCTGTTACTGTCTTAGCTTTTATTTTACCTTTCCACTGCATCATGCACGGAACCTTAATACCGCCTTCCCATAAATTGCCTTTTTGCCCTTTATATTTTCCGTTATCAGCACCAAAGTTTATCGGTCCTCCATTATCACTAATGAAAATTATGAGTGTGTCTTCTTCAAGTTTAAGTCTCTTCAGAGTTTCCAATACCTTTCCTATTCCGTCATCCATGCTTTTAACCATTGCTGTGTAAACTTCTCTGTCGGTGGCATCGGGATTTTTCTCGTGAAATTCCCTTGGAGCCTGTAGAAGATTTCCTTCAGGAGCTTTACCATAATGCGGTGCGTTGTATGCAAGGTAAAGGAAGAAGGGAATATCCTTGTTATCTTCGATGAACCTGACTGCATCATCCGTTAAAAGGTCAGTAGCATACCCCTCTTCTTCTATCAGTTCTTTTTCTCTGTACCATGCAGGCTCTGTTCTATATGTGTGCTTGTAGAAATCAACGCATCCCGGCAGAAAACCGTAAAAATGGTCAAACCCGTGATTTTTGGGTCCGAACTCAATTGAGCCGTGCCCAAGATGCCATTTTCCGACCAGTGCTGTTTTATATCCATTACCCTTAAGAATATCCGCCACAGTAACTTCTTCCGAATCAAGACTCACATCATCGTCCTGTCCGGGCATTAATGGCCTCAGGAATACAGGATTACTTGCGCGAATCGGGTACCTCCCGGTCAACAAACCATATCTTGAGGGCGTGCATACAGGAGCTGATACATAATAATCATCAAACTTAACACCATTTTCGGCTATAGAATCAATATTGGGCGTTTGAATATCACCGCCATAACAACTTACATCACCAATCCCCTGGTCATCCGAAAAAATAAGCAGAATATTAGGTTTCCTTTTCCCAACCGAGCACCCGGATAAAACCTGCATTCCAAGTAAGCCTGCAACAGCACCAAATATTGTTTTTAAAAAATCTCTTCTTTTCGGTAAGTGATCTCTATTTTTCATTTTTCCTCCGATAATTTTAATAAGTAACGGCAAAATTTAACCACAGAGAAAATATTTTCCGCCAGAGCGGATCAGCCTATGGCTGACTGTTATATCTTTTGAAGGAAATTCTTTTGGAGTACACAGAGTATTTCTCTGTGGTTTCATATTTTATCCTCGTTTTTCATAGAACTTTTGACACTACCTTTTAATATTCAATCCTTTTGATTGCTTTAAAAATGCTAAAAATATAGAAGTTTTA
>JAUVVT010000348.1 GCA_030604505.1 bacterium
GTCCCGAAGTTTCGGGATGGCAATCTTTTTGCAAGTAAAAAAATTAACGGGGAACTTTATTATGGAGAATTTATTAGATGAAGCAATTGCGGATCAGGACTTTATCAAAGTAATCGAGATTTGCGATAAAAATTTGAAAGATGTCGGTGAAAAACATAATAATGAAGCATATTTAAGGTATTCGATAATCAAAAGCGTGTTTCTGGTTAATGTTAATAAATTAGAGGAAGCTCAAAAGATTTTAACCGACCTCTACATCGAAGGGTACAGAACTATTGATGCAGAATTTCTTCTTTCAAAAATATTCTATACTATCGGTGATTATGAAAAAGCTGCCAGATTCGGTAATATTTACCTTGAGCATTTGAATGAAAAAAATGATAACGGACTTCCTTCGTATACTGATGCTGTCAATATGGCTCACGAGATGTGCAACAATCTCGGTGCAATCTCATTGAGGTTGAACAAAGCTGAAGATGCCGAAATGTATTTTAAAAAGGGACTCGAATTTAAAGACGATTACTCAAATTTATATCAGAATTTGGGAATAGTATATATAAACGCAGAAATGTGGGATGAGGCGAAAGAAATAATGGAGAAGGGAAAAGAAAAATGTCCCGATGACCCCGAAATTCACAGACTGTTGGGCTTGGTATGCCGCGGAATCCATTTTTATTTAAAAAGCAGTGAAGAACTGAAAGCAGCAGTAGAAGGCGGGTCGGGCGAGGCATTATTTGACCTCGCCATAAATTTCAGAACATTATCAAAATTTAAAGAGGCTAAAAGATGGATGGAAAAGTATTTGGAATTAAATCCTTCTGATGAGGAGGCAAAGGAATTTGTTGAGGAAATTAAGAATAACCCCTATTACAGAAGAAAAGAACCGACAATAAGTGTTTGTATGATTGTTAAGGATGAAGAAGATATGCTGGCACGGTGTTTGGATTCGGTTCTTGAAGTCGCAGATGAAATAGTAATTGTCGACACAGGTTCAAAAGATAAAACAGTGGAAATAGCAGAAAGCTATGGCGCAAAGGTTTTCCATCATCCATGGAACAATAGCTTCAGCGAAGCAAGAAATCACTCTTTAAGGCATGCCACGGGTGACCGGATTCTAATTATTGATGCTGATGAGATTTTGGAGCGTGAAGATATCCCGAAAGTCCTGCAGTCAAAATGGCGTAAAGAGTATGATGCCGTATGTTTCGCTGTCTTTAGTGTTCTTCCCGGACAAATCGGCGGTGTCAATATGGGGAAAAACTATTCTCCGAGAATATTCAAAAACAAAAAAAGTATCTATTATGAAGGAGTCGTACATAATCTATTAAAAATACCGAATAAAATCGCAACATCGGAAATTAGAATGTATCATTATGGATATGACCTGAGACCGGAAAAAATGGCAAAAAAATTTGAAAGAAGTATAAACCTGCTTTTAAAACAGGTTAAAGAAAAACCGGATGATGCTTTTGTCAGGTACAATACTGCACAGATGTTTCTAAGCAGAAATTTTCTCAAAGAAGGAGAAGAACACGCATTGAAGATAATTGAAATCCTGAAACCAGGTGATAAAAAACAGCAGCATATCTATCTGATGGGATTAAATCAGCTTGCAATTATAAATCTGAGAAAAAATGAGGTAAAAGAATCTGAAAAATACTGCCTTAAAGCACTAAAAATAAAGGATGATTATGTCGATCCGATGCATGTCCTTCTATGGATTTATTTTATCCAGAAAAAATACGACAAATCAAAAGGAATATGTTTCAGGTTTTTAGAAACCGCTGAAAAAATAATGCAAGAAGAGCATTTCGATTTTCTTATTCTGAATAAGCTCGGTCACGAATATGAGGCATACTATGTACTTGGGGAAATAAGCAGGGAGGAAGGAGATTTGGAAAAGGCAATGGAATATCTGTTCAAATCCCTTCAGCTAAACAAGCATTACTGGAAATCATATCGGTTGATAGGTATGATACATATGGATGCGGGAAACTATAAAGAGGCAAGTGAATTTTTTGAAATGGGCATAAAATACGGATATCTTAATTCTGAAACATACGGAACCCTGGGAGGCAGCAAGGAAGAATATTCTAATATGGTTGAAAATTATAAAACCGCTCTCGAAAAGTTCGCATTAAAAGAATCCAAAACTATAATATGAAAAAAATTCTGTTTATATTCGGGACAAGACCGGAGGCAATAAAATTAGCTCCCGTTATTAAAGAATTATGTAAGAAAACATCAGAGTTTCAGGTAAAGACCTGTATCACGGCACAACATAGGAGTATGCTGGATAGTGTACTCGAATTATTTGAAATAGAACCCGATTATGATTTAGACTTAATGAAAAAAAAACCAGAGTCTCTCTTACATAACATCAAAAGCATTAATAGGCATTGAAGAGGTTCTGATTAAAGAGAGACCCGATTTACTATTGCTTCAGGGGGACACAACAACCGCTATGGCAGCCGGCATTGCAGCATTTTATCTAAAGATAAAAACCGGACACATCGAAGCGGGGCTGAGAACAAGCGATAAATTCAGTCCCTTCCCGGAAGAGATTAATAGAAGGATGATCACTATTACTTCTGATTTTCATTTTGCCCCGACCAGAAGAGCAAAAAATAATCTTTTAAAAGAAGGTGTGAATAAGAAAAATGTCTTTATAACAGGGAATACGGTTATAGATGCATTATTGTGGGTTAACAAAAGAGACAATGGTAAAATTAGATTTAAATTCGGCAATAATTCCCGTATCATACTGGTTACAGCTCACAGAAGAGAAAATTTCGGAAAAGCTTTAAAAAATATATGCCGTGCTCTAAAGAGAATAACAGAATTGAATGACGATGTTGAAATTGTTTATCCGGTTCATTTAAACCCGAACGTAAATGAAACAGTAAGACCTATTTTATCCGGTATAAAGAAGATACATCTGATAGAACCGCTTGATTATGAATCATTTGCATTATTAATGAACAGGTCATATCTTATACTTTCAGATTCCGGCGGTATTCAGGAAGAGGCGCCGTCACTCGGGAAACCCGTATTGGTATTAAGGAATACAACTGAAAGACCCGAAGCAGTCGAAGCCGGAACCGCAAAGTTGGTTGGCACAGATATTGATAACATAGTAAACGAAACCCGGCGCCTGTTGAATGATGATAAAGCATACAAAAAAATGAGCGGTATTAGAAATCCGTTCGGAGACGGCGCAAGTTCTGCAAAAATAAGAAAAATTATTTCTGAAAAATTATAAAAACCATCACAATTTTTTGATAAAATCTATTTTTGTTAATTTTTAATGCAGGGACAGAACATCGTTCCGTCATCAAAAAATGAGCCATAATAAAAATAAAAAATCGACCCTTTCATTATGTATGATAGTTCGTGACGAAGAAAAAAACATAAGAAAATCTCTTGAGAGTGTTAAAGACCTCGTTGATGAAATAATAATTGTTGATACCGGCTCAAAAGACAATACCGTTAAGATTGCAGAAGAATTTGGAGCAAA
>JAUVVT010000101.1 GCA_030604505.1 bacterium
ATCAACATTACCTTTACTATCTTCCTTGGGTTTTATTTTCCTGTTTATCTCAAAAAAATATTTTATTTTACCATCAACACCATCAACTGCTGGAAGACCGCTTGCTATTGGCAATTCCTGTTCAAAAATCTTATTTTCAAAAATCTCCATTAAAAGCTCTTCATTAATACCATAAACAACCTTCTTATTTCTTAGCTCTCTTACTGTATCATCATAAGTAACATCTTTTCCATTAACCGCGGGTGTAACATTTATAAAAGCTTCCATCCTATCTTTAGAAACCTTTATCTCTATCGTCCCATCCCTAACCTCTTGTTCTGCATTATCTACCATATAGATCTATCTTTTATTTTACCTCTTAAACAATCTCAAACAATTCTTACTTTTATAAAATTATATAAAAGGCAGAATTTAATTTAATTCTGCCTTAAAATTCCAGATTTTAAATAAACATCAATTAATAAACAGCGATAATCAAATTCCAAAATCCTTCAAAATTTTATCCGATAACTTAGCAATCACGTCTTTTCTATTATAAAAATTACTCTTTAATCTATTCCTGATTTCAACTAATCTGTTCTTCCTCACATCAGATATATTCTTGAGTTCTGCTTTAAATCCTGAGATAACTTTATTCTTATTAAGTTCAGGCTTAAAAATATCTGTATCAAGTAGCTTCTTTGCTAAGCCTTCTTTTGCAGAATAATTATTATAATATTTATTCTCTATTTTTGACAACGCCGATTCTACCTTGTCTGGTCTGATATCGGGAACTTGGGAAAGTGCCTTTTTTGCAAATAAAAATCCCGCCTTATCTTTTTGTAATGTCTTGCCAGCTTTTGAAATCTTAACAGAATCCTTGATATTAATATAAGCTTTCTTTGTAGGTTTTGTATGCTTTCTTTGAAGAATCTGGGATTTCAATATTGAGATAATACTGTTTATACGCATAATTTTTTCTTTTTTTATTCTACTATATCAATAAACCCCTTATCACCCTCTAAATTATATTTATCATAAATAGATTTTCCGATTTTTAACTTCTTTAATCCATTTAAAATAGTATCTTTCTCCTTATTTAATAATACTTTCGCTTTATTATTTAGTTCTGTAATTTTATTAAATATTTCCGAAATCTCAGAGACAATTTCTTTAAAATCATCCTTTAAGTCTTCTATTGTAATATTATTTTCTTCTAAAATTGTTATCATTTTTAACTCGAATAATTTTAATTATTTCGTTTTTTCGATACTCTTCTTCAAAACCTCATCTGCTTTCTTAAGCTTAACATCTCCTGCAAAACTCTCAAACTGTTTGTTATGCTCTAAAATCTCATAACAAATCTCAAGCTCACCCTTAAGAAGTTTTTCTATCTCACTTTTATAATTACTATTAATCACAATCTAATAAATAATTTTTTTTCTACAAATATATTATTTTTTCTTCTAATGTCAAGTAAAATCAACAAAAATTGTCTGATTCAGGTATACATTATCTATGCTTTCTGCCAATTGTGGTCTGCTTTTAGTGGACTTATTCTCTTTTGAAAAAGATAAAACGAAAAAAATCCTATAGATTCTTGGGTATGGTAATTAGAAATGAAGAACCTTGATTAACTTGGCTTTCAACCTGGATTGTTCCTTTAATCTTTATATTTTCCATAAATTTATCCACAACCAATAGAAGTTTTTCCGGAATAAAAGGTTTAACTAAGTAATCATCAATTCCCATTTTTTTAGACTTAATACATGCCATATTTTCAAGTTTGGCAATTATGATAAGAAACATTCTGCTATAACTTATTAATTCTTATTGTATTAGCTGATTATCAAAAATGAGAATTTTCTGAAATAATATTCTCAATATTACCAAACACCTATAAGATTTGATAAATATTTTACAAAAGTTGATATTTTTTTGAATAAATGTCAAAAAATAAAAATCCCTGATTAATATTTTATATTAATCAGGGATTTAATCAATAAATATTTGAGTATTATTAATTAGAATTCATTTTTCTCTTTAGTAATTAACCTTGTGTTTAATTTTACAGTTTTCGGTACATTTTTTTTATTCAATATCTTCAGAGCATATTCTAATGTTTCTTTTCCATAAGTTGGATATAAAAATGTAGCATTAATTTTTCCATCATCCAATGCCTGCAAACCCAAACCTTCACTAGATAGTCCGCCAACTCCTATAAAAACAATCCGATTTTCTCTACGGTGAGAACGCGATGCAAGATAAGCCCCCACTGCCATCTGGTCATTATGAGCAAATACAAGGTCAATTTTGTCCTGTTCCCTTAAAGCCATTTCCATTTTTGTTATGGCAAGGGGTATCATCCAGTTTGCAAAATCAGAATAAACGATTTTCATATCCGGATAATTATCAATAATTTCTTTAAATCCGCTGCTTCTTTCATCCGAAGAATTTAAGCCGGGTAAACCCCTGATTTCTACAATATTGCCTTCTCCATTTAGAATTTCCACTGCATATTTACCCGCTTCCTTTCCTATCTGTATATTATTAACCCCAATAAAACAGGTATAATATTCATTATCAGGCATTTGGTCAATTATGATAATTGGTATTCCCGAATCGAAAACCTTTTTCATAACTTCTTTTAAAGAATTGTCTCCTTTCAATGCAACAATTAATAAATCTACTTCAGCTTCTAAAAAATTTTCAATATCTGTTTCCTGTTTAACAGGGTCCTGGTCTGCGTCTGTAAACTCTAATTTCAGTAAATTAGAATATTTTTTTGCTTCATCTAAGATTGAATTGTTTATAGCATTTCTCATAGGCTCAACTGTATTAAATTGCGAAAACGCAACTAAATATCGACTATCTTTTGTGCTTTTTCCACAATTACCCGGCAGCAGTAATAAAGCAAAGGTTAAAATAGTATATTTTTTAAAAACAAACATTTATTTAGAATTCCAGTTGTGTATTATTTGATGATGATGTAAAAATATAGTTTTTATTTATATTACCTTAGGTATTTTCAATCTTCTTACTATTAAAAATAATATTTTTACACATTTCAAGGCAATCTTTCACGACTTTTGCCCGTAGGGAACTCTTTGAAAAATTATAAGTGATCGGTACTTCAGAAATAGAAAAACCCGCCTTATAAATATAATAGGCGCTTTCAATCAGAATATCGAATGATTTACTTTTCATTTTCCTTGATAATAAGAGTTTCATCGCTTGATTTGAATATCGTCTATATCCTGAGGAAATATCTTTGAAACATTTTTCTTGTTTTAGCAGTCTTTTTGGAAAATCGAGAGTAATATTATAGATGCAATTTCCTACTGAGCTTAAAAGCTTTCTATGTAAAGGTGTATTGATTTTCTTTTTTCTTGTTCCGATGACCAGGTCGGCTTCTGGATGATTGATAAACAGAGGCAGTTCATCAGGATTATGGCTTAAACCGGCATCCATAGTAATTGCATATTTATATTCCTTTTCTACTGCATACTTCATACCGTCAAGGATAGCTCCTGGAATATGAGTATTTTTCTTATGATGTATTACATGAATATCTTGAAATTTACTTAGTATTTGAGGAGTAGCATCGTTGCTGTTATCGTTCACTACACAAAGGTCAGCAACTTTTTTTGTCCTGACAACAAGTTCTTCTATGGTTTCTTCCTCATTGTAAGCAGGAATAATTATGATAAAATCAGATTTTTTTTCCATATTTTTTAATTTTTTTGAAATAAATTTTCTGCTCGATTGATCTCATCTGGAGTATTGATGTTTACATAATAAGAAGCTATACGGAATAATTTAACGGGTTTCCCGTCATCTATGGCACATTGTATAAGATCCGGCAGTTCTTTTTCATGTCTTGTTTGATTAATTGGAGTATATGGAATGTAATTAAAAATTTCATTTTTTAGAATACAATTCCCGGTTCCCATAAGATTATTGACTGGATTTCTGGGTTTCTCAATAAGTCTGTAGATTTCGTTGGTTTCCGTACTATAAATAACAGAATATGTATTTCTTATTTGGGATTTATCTTCGACTTCTGTAACACCGCAAATGACGAAGAGATTCTCACTTTTAAATTTTTTTACCATCTCCATGGGATTTGGATTAATCAGAAGTTCATCACCCAAGAATAGAATAAAATCCTCATTCCCAATAGCTTCCTGACATTGCTCAATAGCATGTACTAATCCTTTTTGCTCTTGTTGTATTACATATCTGATTTGAACATTGTTATAGTTAATACCATAAGTGTTAATAATCTCTTCAGCCCTGTAACCTACGACAATAATAATCTCTTTAATATCGCATAGTACAGCGGCATTCAAACTGTATTCTAAAAGAGGCTTATTATTAAATTTGAGCATACATTTATTAGAGATGGACTGCTCGGTAACTTCTTTAAGTCTTTTACCTCTGCCGGCAGCTAAAATAACTGCTTTCATATTGTATTTTCCTTTCATTTCATTTTGTTTTAAATAAATTTTTTTCTTTTTTAATCCATTCGATCAGTTTGTTAAGCCCTTCATTGGGAGGAATTTCAGGAGTCCACTTTAAATTTTTGTTTGCCTTTTTTATATCACAAATAAAATATCGTAAATCACCGAAACGATCTTCTTCAAATCGGACCTCTGGTTTTTTGCCTAGTATTTCGGCTATGACATCAATGCTTTCAATCAATGAAATAGAATAATCGACGCCTCCACCAATGTTATATATCCCCGGTTCTCCGTATTCATAAAAGGCATGAAATGCTTTAGCAACATCAGTGGCAAACAAAATATCTCTTACTTGTTTTCCTTTTCCAAAGATTCGAATATGCCAGTCTAATACAGCTCTGATACTGAAATTTGCAGCCCATCCGTGATCTTCTCCTCCAAACTGCCGAGGCCCATACAGACCGGTTAATCTAAAACTGGCGGCATGTAATTTATAAGAACTTATGTAAGTTTCGATATAAAGTTCCGCAGCCCGTTTAGAGGCATGAAGTGGAGTTAATGCTCCTTCTACCAACGGATGAGATTCGTCAATAGCAGCCGGTTCTCTTATATACCTCGTTTTTCCTTCTTTTAGAGTTTCGTTAATTTTGTTTCCATAAACATGAATGGTGCTACAGGAAACTACCGGGATTTTTAACTCTCTTGCGACTTTCAAAACATTGAAAGTCCCTCTGACATTGGTAGAAAAATCAAGTTCAGGAGATTCTACACTAATGGTCATAGCAGGTTGAGCAGCTGTATGAACTATATAGTCACATCCTTCTGTATGCTCTCTGAGTTTTTCATAGTCTCTAATGTCTTCTTTTATCATAGTCACCCCAAGTTTTTCAAGAAAGTGCCAGTTATAATTTCTGACACTTTCAGAAGTGTAACCTGTACGATTGATTTCATGTTTTGTCATATTATCGAAGGAAATAACACTATCACCACGACCTATATAGAACTCACATACGTGTGAACCGATAAATCCGCAACCTCCGGTAACTAATACTTTCATAAAACCTCCTTATTTTCTTGAATAGATGAAGCGGCAAAAATTGGATCTTCCCCCAAGAAAATTCGGGGTAAATGACATTATTCATATTTTATTAACATAAGTCTATATTTTACAATAATTCTGTAAAACTAAAAAAAAGAAAAAAGACAGGATTAGCAGGATTTATTATGTTACTTATGGAAAAATAAGTAATCTTATCTTCCGAGCCATCCACCATCTACAACTATAATATGTCCGCTAATGTAATTAGAGGCTTCCGATGCCAGGAAGACAACAGTTCCTTTTAAATCATCCGGTTTTCCCCATTTTCCCATAGGAATCCTCGATATAATCTGAGGATATCTCACCTTGTTATGAAGGAGTTTTTCGGTCAGGGGTGTTTTAAAATATCCGGGTGCAATTGCATTGACATTAATATTGTATTTTGCCCAATCATTCGAAAATGCCTTTGTAAGCAGTGCAACTCCTCCCTTACTTGCTGAATATGCTGGAATTGTTATTCCGCCAATAAAACTCATTAATGAGGCAATATTTATAATTTTTCCTTTTTTTTGTTTAATCATAACCTTCCCTGCTTCACGGCAGCAAAGAAATACTCCCTTTAAATTTGTATTAATAACCCTATCCCAGTCATTATCAGAATATTTTACTGCCTCTTTTCTTATAGTAATTCCTGCATTATTAACAAGTATATCGATTTTTTTAAATTCTTTAAGAATTTTATTAATTATATTTTTAACATCAGTAATCTTTGAAACATCACATTTAAGCGGCAAAACCCTTCTTCCTAAGCCTTCAATCTCATTTTTAACTTCACTAAGATTCTTAAGTTTCCTGCTAACAACAACAACATCAGCACCTGCTTCTGCTAATCCAACTGCCATTGCTTTTCCCAGTCCATAACTTGCACCGGTTACAACGGCAGTCTTTCCCTCAAGATTAAAATATTTAAGTATATTTTTTTTCATATTTTTTTATAATAATCTTTTTTTTGATTAGGCGGCAAAAAGTGGATTTCCCCCGAATTTTCGGGGAGAATGACATTGTTTATATTTTATTAACATAAGTCTATATTTTACAATTGTATTTATTTCCTAA
>JAUVVT010000081.1 GCA_030604505.1 bacterium
GAAGAGATTGTTGTTACATCCATTATTTTATGATGGCGTTTATAGAGAACTTTGAAGTATTCGTTAATTCCTTTAATATATTTCTGTCTTCTCTTATCAAGGAGAATAAATAAAAAGCTAATAGTCACTTCTGAAAATTTGTTTTTAAAAAGCTCTGTTATCAATTCCTTTTTTCTGCTCTTTTTAATTCGGGGCGTAAGCATAAAATATCTGAATTCACGGCTGGTTTCAATTTTATCGGACAATTCATCGAGGTCGCTATAAACCTCTTCCAGATTGTTAAATGAGACAGCAGCCTTAAAAACAGCTTTTGCATATCTTCTTGAAATGGTGTTCACAATCATTGCTTAATCTTCCTAATTGATATTTTTCTCCCCAAATTCTTTGATTGCTTTATTGATAAAGTCTCTATGTTCTTCAGGGCTAATACTTTCTTTAATGAACTTCGAAGCAATCGATACAGAAATATCAGCCACTTTTGTTTTAATTTCCTCAATAGCTTTTTCTCTCTCCAGAGTAATTTCATTTCTTGCATTTTCTATTAGTTTTTTTGCTTCAAGCTCTGCTTTTTTAAACATCTCTTTCTGAAGTTTATTAGTCTTATCTTTTGCTTGGGTAATAATTTCTACTGATTCTTTTTTACCTTTTTCAAGCAGTTCTTTGTGCTCTTCTAACTTTTTTTCTGCCTCTTCTTGAGCTTCTACAGTTTTATCAATTGAATCCTGAATCTTCTTCTCTCTCTTCTCAATAATAGAAAGTATAGGTTTCCAGGCAAAAATTCTCATGATTACAAGTAACAAAAAAAAATTTACAATAGTCCAAAAAAAGACGTTTGGCATTATCTCCATAACTATTTTATCCTTTCATTTTTCGGTTATTTTCCACCCAGTAAAAAACAAATAACCAAAGCAAAAAGTGCAATACCCTCAATAAGTGCAGCAGCAATAATCATAGAAACTCTGATTTCACCGCCTGCTTCTGGCTGCCTTGCGATTCCGTCCATTGCCTGAGCGGCAATTTTTCCTATACCAAGTCCTGCACCAAAAGTTGTAAATGCTGCACCTATTCCTGCCGCAAGATATGCTAATGATAAATCTGTCATTTCGTACCTCCAACTGTTATTATTTATTGGTTAATTGCATATTTCTTTTTTTTAATAATATCTCATTCACCCGTTCACCGTAAAATCTGTATCCCCTATCGTCTTTATCATTCTATCACTCTATTAATGTCCTTCCTGCATATTCATACTGGCAAATACAGCTGTCAAAAAAGTAAAAATATAAGCCTGAATAAACGCAATTAATAATTCCAAAAGCGAAATAGCAAGCGGGAAGAGGGCAACTGGAGCAAGAACAAAACTTGTCAGAAGTCCGAACAATGCCAAGAGTACTACGTGTCCGCCTGTCATATTCGCAAAAAGACGGACAGCAAGAGCAAAAGGTTTCGTAAACATTCCTATAATCTCAACAGGAATCATTATCGGTATAATCCAAAAAGGCACGCCGCTGGGAACAATTTCTTTCAGATAATTCTTCAAACCCTTTTTCTTTATTCCACTCGCCTGAATAACGATAAAAGATATAGTGGCAAGAGCTGCAGTTACGCTAATATTCCCGGTTGCTGTGGCTGCATAAGGAACAAGACCCAAAAGGTTCATAGTAAGTATAAAGAAGAATAAAGTCAAAAAGTATGGGACATATGTTTTACCTGCTTTACCGAAGCTTGCATAAACTATTTCATCCCGTATGAACAATATTAAAGATTCAAGTATATTTGCAAATCCTTTGGGGACAAGCTCTTTTTTTCTAAAACTAACTCTGAAAAGAAGAATAACTATTAATGCAGCAATCCACATCATAATAACATGTTTAGTAATAGAAAGGTCAAGACCAAACGGATGAAATTCAAAAATAATGGGATCTTCCAGATGGTGCATAATTTCATCAGCCACGCTCCCGCCGTGCTGAGCCCCTTCACTTGTGCTGTGGGTCTCATTTAAAACCTTTGTTACCTTTTCAATACTGTCTAAAAACATCTCTATACTTTCTTAAGTCCCCGGTTAAAATACAAGATTTCTAAAAATTGCAAAAAGAAATAATACCCCAAAAGAAAAGCAAAATATTCTTTTATATTTAGATTAGTGTACCATAAAACATATAATCCGCTTAAAAGAATTACTAATACTCTAATAAAAATACCCCCGATAACGGCTCCAAAGAATAACTTCATCGAGCGGTTTAAAGTAAATTTTATTGATAAAAATCCTCCTGCCATCACAACCGTGCTGATAATTGAGCCCCATACCAGACTTTCAAATGTCCTGTTTTCGCATATAAAGTATACAATAAAAAAAGGTAATATGAAAAACGGTAAAAAATATATAAAGACTCGATGATTACTTTTTATGTTTCTTTTTGGCATCTGAGACCAAACTACGATATAAACTATAAAATCCTGCTGAAGCTCCGAGGAAGACACAAACCAAAGTAAAAACAGGTTTAATTTCGAATTTATTATCCAGCCAATTACCTAAAAATAGAAAAACAATAATAACGACCGCAAATCTTAATCCTTTATCAGAATAAAATGCGAATTCATCGATTAATTTCTTTCTGTTAAGCTTTCGGTCCATAGATTGGACCCCACAAATTATTCATTTTCCGGAATTTTATGTTCCTTAATTTCTTTTTTCTGACGACTTTCTTCCTTTTGACCAGCCTTATTATCCTCGTCGGGCATGCTGCATTTTCCCTCAAACATAGCACCTTCATCAATAGTAAGTTTTACAGCTTTCAGGTCTCCTATCAAGATTGAATTAGCTTCCAGGACTATTTTTTCCGCTGCTGTCACACAACCCTTAACCTTACCACCTATTATAGCATTTATCCCTTCAACATTTCCTTCTATTTCA
The DNA here is from genome assembly GCA_030604505.1 of bacterium. Taxonomy (GTDB): domain Bacteria; phylum SM23-31; class SM23-31; order JAUVVT01; family JAUVVT01; genus JAUVVT01. The sequence continues at coordinate 2,915 of JAUVVT010000081.1, forward strand.
CCCTTTGCCCCGACAGTAACAGTCCCGCTTGAAAAAACCTCGCCAATAACCTTACCTTCGATTCTAATACTATTCTGAATGGAAACCTTCCCATTTACTACGGAACCTTTACCAATAATAGTATTTAATTCTCTGCTATCTTCTTTCATATTATTACTCTTTTCCTTAATCATTTCGTTAAAACCTTACTATAAATTTATTATATAGTCTTTTGGGTCAACTGGTTTACCATTTTTCCATATTTCAAAATGTAAATGCGTGCCGGAGCTTACCCCAGAATTCCCCATCAGAGCTATTGACTGTCCCCTCCTTACAAATTCTTTTTCCTTAACAAGTAGTCTTTTATTATGTTTATAAAAAGATGAGAATCCATTTAAATGGTCTATTATCACAACATTTCCCCCTTCGTAAGTCCAGTTTGCAAAAATTACAACACCATCTGCAACAGCTCTTATCATTGATCCTTCTTTTGCAACTATATCTATGCCGGTATGAGTCTCACCGGTCAAAAGGTCGTTTTTCCGAAATTCTTTCGTTATAAAACCTTCAACTGGTATAAGGTATGGTATATACCTTGATGAAGATGAAAATTTTTTGAGAGTTAATAAATTATCACTATCTAAATCAAACGAAAAATTATCATTCTCGGAAATCAATTTCATAAATTCATCATTTTCTTCCTTCATATTCTTATTTATATCAGTTTGATTTTCACCATTTAACTTCTCACCAAAAAGTTTTCTTATCCGCTTATCAGTACTTTCTATAGTTTCAAATTTCTTTTGTATTCTGTATATCATCTTTTTATATTGTTCAATCCTCGCGTTCTTTTCCTTCATATTGTCATAGTCAGCAAGGATTTCAATAACGTTTATATAATAAACACCGCCTGCTATAATCAATAAACATAATACACCAATTCCAAAAATAATAGACTTAAAAAGTCCAAGACTTAACTTGAAACTTACCGGTTCTTTCCTTTCATCAGATACAAAAAGAATAGAAATATTTTTTTTTCTTTTATTCAATTTAAATAAAACTATTTTTTAATTAATTATTAGATTTAAAAATTAAAAAAAATGGTATAAAAGTCAATATTTTTTTTCTGATGCCTCAAAAAGTTCAATAATTCTCTCTAAATCTTCAACAGAATAGAAATCAATTTTTATATACCCTTTTTCCTTCTTTTCGTTTATCGTTACTTTAGTACCTAATATATTTCTTATTCTATTTTCAAATTCACTGACCCATATTTTTCTGCTTTGTGGTTTTGTTTCTTCTTTTTTCTTTGTTGGTTTTGACTTTTTGTAAATAATTGACTCTAATTCCCGCACTGACAACTGGTCTTTTATTATCTTTTTTAGAAGATTCACCTGCTTACTGGGTTTTTCCAGCGAAAGTAAAGCTCTTGCGTGACCAATTGTTATTTCTCCCTTTTTCAGACTTTCCTTAATTTCTTCAGGTAAATTCAGCAGTCTTAAGAGATTTGTCACTGTCGTTCTATCTATACTTACCTTTTTTGCGACATCCTGCTGGGTCAGGTTACATTCCTCAATCAATTTTTTATAACTCTTTGCAAGTTCTATCGGATTAAGGTCTGCTCTTTGAATATTTTCGATTATCGATAATTCAAGCAGTTCTTCTTTGTCGATAACGGATAGGATATAAGCAGGTATTTTTCTAATTCCTATCTCCTTCGCCGCTCTCAGTCTCCTCTCACCTGTTATTAGTTCATATCCGCTGCCTACTTTTCTGACCGTTACAGGTTGAATGATTCCCTTTTCTTTAATTGAATTTTTCAATTCTTCTAAACGCTCTTCGGAAAAATCTTCCCGTGGTTGATAAGGATTCGACTTCACTTCATTAACATCTATTTCAGCAAAAACCTTTTCCCGTTGTTCCTCATCATCTACTTTCAACTCACCGGGAAAAAGTGCTTTAAGTCCCTTTCCCAAATGTTTTCTTGCCATTATTCTAAAATCTCCCTTGCTAAACTCATATAATTTTCACAACCCGTTGAAACTGCATCAAAAAGTATAATGGGTTTACCATAACTCGGCGCCTCTCCAAGACGAACATTTCTGTGGATGCAGGTATTAAAAACCTTATTTTGAAAAAACGATTTTACTTCCTCAAGTACCTGTTTTGACAAGTTTAATCTCTGGTCATACATAGTGAGTAATATACCCTCAATCTCCAGTTGAGGATTAAAATATTTCTGAACAAGTTGAATAGAATTCATCAAATTACTCAATCCCTCAAGCGCATAATATTCGCATTGTATTGGAATTATAACAGAATTTGCCACAGTAAGTGAATTTATTGTCAATAATCCCAAAGATGGTGGACAATCAATTATAATATATTCAAACTTTTCATTTAAATTTGAAAGTTTGTTTTTTAATAATTGTTCTCTTGATTCCAGGTTTACCATTTCAAGTTCAGCACCCACGAGCTGTATACCGGATGGGACTACTTTGAGAAAAGATATTTCTGTATCAAGTATAACCTCATTTATATCAAAATCTTCAATCAAGACTTCATAAATTGTTTTTTCTATATTTTTTGTGTTTAATCCCAGACCACTTGTAGCGTTTGCCTGCGGGTCTATATCAATGAGTAGTGAATTTTTTTCAGCCACACCAATACAGGATGCCAGATTTACCGCAGTAGTGGTCTTCCCCACACCACCCTTCTGATTAGTAACTGCAATTATTTTACCCAATTTCTTCTTTAATTTTTATAAATCACAGGGATTTACAAAACATCTTACCGCCCTGTATACGATATCAATTAGTCAATAACAAATTTCAAGATTAAATCTTAATTCTACAATCGTTAAACTAAATATATTTTTAATAAAATCAAAAAGTTTTATAGATTAATTAAAAATTAATATCTGTATATCTATATAATAATTAGTTTTATAAATTTCTGTAAAAATATAAACCAAACACCGAATAAAAGCAAGTAAAAATATATTCTTAAAAAACAATTTTTTAATAATTACTTTATACGGTACTAATCCAATCTTCATCTTCACTTGAAGAGATAATCCCTTCGCTTTCAACATATTTAGCCGATGTGCATGTGCCATTCTCGTCAAGATAAATTCCTTCTTCATTTGTACATCGGTTATCATCATTAAAATCGCAATTGGTATTATCACAGTATAAGATTAGTGTGATAACTCCTCCAGCTTCTTCTTCAATTTCATCATCCTTCAGATTTATCTCAGCCTTTTTTCTTTCAGGCATAAATTATATCTATCACAGGAATTACATTCATATTCATCACAAATATTGACATTTTCACAGGTTCCTGTAAAATCGAGAGTAACTTCGTTTAAAAGACATCTGCGGTTAATATTATCATTATCATAACAATCTATACAATTACAACCAAAAATGTCGCCCATAATACCAATCCTTCATTCTTTAAATAGTTTTTTTCCTTTTTTAATTTAAATTAATAATTAAATATCAAAGATTACCAAACCTTCCCAATAATTCTCAATCTTTTTCACATGAAATTTGTGATAGGTAACAAGTTTAATCTCATTTTTTATTATATGTCTGTTTAAATTAATATTTTCCCCAAAAGCAGTTGAATAAACAGTAAAATTTCTTTCCTTACCGGAAAGTTTATTAAATTTAAATTTTCTAAAAAGAAAAAGCTTGCTTTGATGAAAATAATGAAGCTCTCTTAGCCAATTAATAGTTAATTCTTCATAATCTTTCCCTTTTATTTTAAACATTTTTTCTTCTTTCGGCTTTACAGTCCTTCGGTCAGTAATTAATGAAAACATTCCTTTTGCAGCATTTTCATAAATTTCCGAAAAGGTTTCTCCGTAGAATTTTATACCTGTGTCAGCAGTATGTTCTATAACCGTAAATCCAGCTTTACTGCTCATTTTGACTGTCAACTTTCTCTTTATCATTAGTTTCTTCTTCTTTGACTACTTTTGCGATATCGGCGATAAAATCATTTTCATCCAACCTTATAAGTCTCACTCCCTGGGTATTTCTGCCCATAACTCTAATTCTTTTAACGTGCTGCCGTATAATGACTCCATTTGCTGTAATTATCATCAGGTCGTCATTAGCGATCACTCCCATAATCGCTATCATTTTTCCCACTCTATCGGTAGTTTTTATGGTTTTAATTCCTTTTCCTCCTCGCCTTGTTAATCTATAATCTTTAATATCACTTCTTTTACCAAAACCTTTTTCAGTAACAGTCAAGATTGAAGCTCCCAGCCCCACTATAATCATACCAACGACCTTATCACCGCTTGATAACCTTATTCCTCTCACACCTGCAGCTGTTTTCCCCATACTCCTAAC
>JAUVVT010000044.1 GCA_030604505.1 bacterium
CTAATTTTTTAGGTAAAAAAATTATTTTTTAATTAAAATTACAACCACACAAAGTTCTTATTAATACGCAAAAAATCTTTTTTTTGACAGGGTATATAAGATAAATAAGATTATTTTTTTAGAACCAATTTGTTAATTGTCTCTTAATTAAAAAATCTGCATCTCATTTTTTAATTAATAAATTAAGCTCTCGGATGAGCCTGTTTGTATGCATTTTTTAAAGCTTCAACAGACACATGCGAATATATCTGTGTAGATGAAAGGCTTTCATGTCCTAAAAGGTCTTTCACTGCTCTGAGGTCTGCTCCTTCGTCTAACAGATGAGTTGCAAATGTATGTCTTAAGGCATGCGGGTATATCCTTTCTCCTCCTGCAATTTGAATAAGCATTTTTTCAATTTCCCTTTCTACAACTCTTGGAGAAATTCGTTCTCCTCTTTGCCCTAAAAAAAGTGCTTTCTTATTTTTACCGGATTTACCTTTCAGCATTCCTTCTCTAACCTTCAGATACTTTTCTAAAATCTTTTTTCCGCTATGTCCGAAAGGAACGATACGGTCCTTTGCACCTTTTCCCTTAACCTTTATCGTTAATTTGTAAAAATCTATATCATTTATATCAATTGAAACCAGTTCTCTCAAGCGAATGCCGGTCAGATAGAATAAAACAAGTATGGTTTTATTTCTAATGTTTAAAGCATTGTCTTCTTTTATATTATCGATAGCATCAAATATTTGATTAATAGATAGAAACCTTGGAAGTCTTTTGTGAAATCTTGGTTGTGGAATTGCATAAGTTGGATTATGCACAACTAATTTTTCTCTTATCAGGAATTTAAAAAAAGTTCTTAAACAAGATAGTTTACGGCGTAGCGTCTTATTTGATATTCTTTTTTTATATAAACTTTCTAAGAAGCCTCTTATGGCATCTCTATTTACATCTGAAATATTTTCAATTTTTCTTTCACTTGTATAATCAAAAAATTGCGTAATATCTGTCATATAAGAATTTATTGTAAAATCAGAATAACCTCTTTCATTTTTCAAGAATCTTTTGAATTTTTTTCCTAAATGTTTCATCATAATAATTATACAGCGTTTAATCTAACCCACAAACTTTAGATGCGTTAGTTTTCTTAAACTTTTTCTTCACACTTAGGACATTTTTTATATTCATCATTTTCGGAATTTTTCCGGACTTCAAGATAGTTATTACCGCAGTTTGGACAGGATTCCGCTACTATAGGATACCATGAAACAAACTCACACTTTGGATAATTTGAACATCCAAAAAAGCTTTTCTTTTTCTTGCTCAATTTTTTTACAATATCACCATCACATCCATCATTTGGGCATTTCACACCGAGTTTGAGTTTGCCAATATATTTACATTCAGGATAATTCGAACAAGCGAGAAATTTTCCATATCGCCCCATTTTTATCATAAGTGGATTGCCGCATTTCGGACATTTTTCATCAACTTCTACCGGTTTAAATGCCTTAACGGGTCTTGTAAATTTACATTTGGGATAACCCGAACAGGCAAAGAATTCTCCATATCGTCCATCCTTTTTTACCAAATTTGAACCGCATTGGGGACACTCTTCATCCACCGGTTCAATCGGCTTTGTATTCCTGCACTGCGGAAATCCCGAGCATGCATAAAACTTCCCATGCCTTCCCCACTTAATTATCATCTCATTTCCGCACAGTTCGCATTTCTCTCCTGTTTGCTCTTCCAGTTCACTTTTAATTTCTTTTCTCTTTGAGTTAACATTTTCGAGGGATTCTTCAAAAGGTTCATAAAATTCTCTCAAGACTTCAACAAAATTTTTTTTACCGGCTTCGACTTTGTCAAGCTCGTCTTCCATATTTGAAGTAAAGACAACATTAAATATTTCCGGAAAATTTTGGATAAGAATTTTATTAACAGTTAAACCTAATTCAGTTGGATTCAGTCTTTTTTCTCTCTTTTCGACATATTTTCTTTGAATAATATTACTAATTATAATTGAGTAAGTGCTCGGTCTTCCGATGCCGTTTGAATCGAGTTCCTTAACAAGAGAGCTTTCGGAATATTTTGGTTGGGGCTTGGTAAAGTGCTGTTTATCTTTAATATCAGCAAGGTCAAGTTTCATATCTTTTTTTAAACCCAGCGGTATTTTGACAGGGGCTTTTTCAGAATTATTTTCTTTATATTCCTCGTAAACCTGCAAATATCCGGCAAATGAAATTACACTAACAGTGGTTCTGAAAAGATACTCACCGCATATTATATCTGCCTGGTTCTGTTCAAAAATAGCTTCTTTCATCTGACAGGCAACGAACCTGTTCCATATTAATTCGTAAAGTTTATTCTGGTCTTTGTTGAGATATTTTTTCACTCTTGAAGGATTAAATGAAAGAGATGTAGGTCTTATTGCTTCATGTGCATCTTGAATCTTTTTACTGCCCTTTTTGAAAATCCTTGGTTTTTCAGGAATATAATCTTTGCCATAAGAATTGTATATATAATTTCTTACATCATTAATAGCCTTATCGGCAATTCTTGTTGAGTCCGTTCTCATATAAGTTATAAGCCCGATTCTGTCATCTTTTGAAAATTCAATACCTTCATAAAGCTGTTGTGCCAGAAGCATAATTTTAGACGTTGACATCCCAAGACGGTTTGACGCTTCCTGCTGTAGCGTGCTTGTGGTGAAAGGAGGTGAGGGGTTTCGTTTTACCTTTTTCTTTTTGACACTGCTTACTGTAAATTTCTCTTTCTTTATTTTTTCTATATGTTCTTTAACTGTCTTTTCATCAGGTATTTTGAAATCTTTTCCATTTATTTTAATAAGCTCGGATTCAAAAGACTCGATATTTTTGTTTTTTAGTACAGCGGTTATACTCCAATATTCTTCGGGAACAAAGGATTTAATTGCTTCTTCTCTTTCACTTATCAGTCTTAACGCTACAGACTGAACCCTGCCGGCACTTAGTCCGGAATGAATGGTTTTCCACAAAAAGGGGCTGACTTTATATCCAACAAGCCTGTCCATTACCCTTCTTGCCTGCTGTGCTTGAACTTTATCGCGGTCAATCTTTTTAGGATTTTTAAAGCCCTCTAAAACACCTTCTTTGGTAATTTCGTTAAATAATACTCTTTTAATATTTTTGTTATTTTTTTTGTCTTTAATTTCTTCAGAGATGTTCCATGCGATTGCTTCTCCTTCACGGTCGGGGTCGGTAGCAATGAAGATTTTGTCTTTATTGCTTGAAGCTTTTTTTAATTTTTTAATTATATCTTCTTTGCCTTCTATTGTAACATATTCGGGAGTGAAATCGTTCTTGATATCAACACCGAGTTTGTTTTTAGGAAGATTCTTAACATGACCCACAGTAGCAATAACTTCGTATTCATCTCCTATGTATTGTCCGATAGTCCTTGCCTTTGAAGGTGACTCTACGATAACTAATGATTTTGCCATAAAAAAAGCCCTTTACTAAAAGAGCGTTATAGTTTTACAATTGCAATATTAACTGAACTGCTGAACAATTTATTTTTTTGATTTTTCTCATTAATAGGATTTACCCGACCTAACAATCATAGAGATATTAACACATCTAATATATTAAACACCCAAGTCTGAAAAAAAGTTCTTTATCTCTTTACAATAAAATAAAAATTTTTCGGGAAATGACTTAAAAATTCTTTTCTATGTTTTTGTTTAAAAGCGAATTACATATTTATACCGGAAGTGAAAAATTATTCTTTGACAACCCAAAGTTTCACGCTCGTTTCAACTTCCGGATAAAGTTTTACTTTTATAGTATAAATTCCTAAGGCTTTTATCGCGTCTTCCAACAGAATCTTTTTTTTATCTATATCAAAACCCTTTTCTTTTAAGAGGTTGGAAATATCTTGTGATGTTACAGTTCCAAAAACTCTATCTTCTTCTCCAACCTTTACTGATGCAGTCAGAGAAACTTTGCGAAGTTCGTTACCCAATTGTTCTGCTGATTTTTTATCTCTATCCTTTTTAGCTTCTAATATTTTCTTTTCTTCCCCGAGTATTTTTAAGCTGCTTTCAGAATATTCCATAGCTATTCTTTTAGGAATAAGATAATTTCTGGCATATCCGTTTGCAACATTAACGATACTGCCTGCGTCTCCAAGTTTCTGGTGTGATTTTCTAAGTATTATTTTCATTATATTTATTTCCTATTCTAAAAAATTCACAGAATTTAACAATATAATATTTTACCTTGTCGCATCGGCAACGAATGGGATAAGAGCAAGATGCCTTGCCCTTTTTATAGCATTTTTAAGGTTTCTCTGATGTTTTGCGCAATTACCAGATATTCTTCTGGGTATTATCTTTCCCTGCTCAGTTGTAAATTTTAATAGTCTTTTTTCGTCTTTATAATCAATATACACTGTTTTTTCTTCGCAGAACCTGCAAATCTTTTTTAATTTCCCTCCTTTTATCAAATCAATCTCCTTTCACCAATATACTATTACTAAAATACCAATAAACCGCCTATTTAATTATAAATATTTAATATACAGAAAATTACAACTTTAAATCATCGTAACCAAAATCAAATCTTTCTGGCTGACTATCTTCATTTTTTTTGTCTTCCTTTTTTTCACTATCATTTAAATCTTCGGGCTCTGCAGGAACATCATCTAACTGTGACTCACCTTGAACTGATAAATCTGTTATATCATCACTTGTATCTTTTTTATTTAAGAATTGTATTCTTCTTGCTTTTATTTCTACAATATTTCTAAAATGTCCATTTTCTGTTTTCCAGCTTCTACTCTGAAGCCCTCCATCGACTATAACAGAGCTTCCCTTTATAAGATTTTCTCTACAAGTTTCTGCAAGCTTGTACCATGCAACAACACCAATATAACATATATCTTCTCTCCATTGCCCAACATTATCTTTGAATTTACGATTGCAAGCAATGGTAAAATTTGCTACAGGTGTTCCATTCGTTGTGTTGCGTATAACAGGATCTTTGGTTAAATTACCCGCTATAATAACATGATTTACATCAGGCATTTTTATATCAGACATACTATTATCTCCTTTAAAAGGTCATAAACATTTATTTATATCTATTTATTTAATAATAATTAAATTATATATTAAAAAAAAAAACTAAGATTCTTCAACAACCTTCTTTTCTTCTTTCTCAATATTTTCAGTCTCGGTATCTTTGTTGCTGACTTTTTTTATATCCTTTTCTGGTTTTTTCTTTTTCAATTTGATATCTAATAACTTTTTATCCAATCTTAATATAAGATATCTTAAAATCTCTTCATTAAGTCTGAAAAACCGTTCGATAATAGAGGAGAAATCATTTTTATCTATTTCATAGATAAAACATATATAATAACCGTGCTGTTTTTTCCTGATTTCATACGCAAGACGTCTTTTCCCCCAACGGTTCATATCAAGTATTTTCCCTCCATTATCAGATATAAGTTTTTTGATTTTATCTACCAAATTCTCTATAATCTCTTCTGGTTGATGGGCATCAATTACAATAACAGTTTCGTAATTATTCATATCAATTTTTCTCTCTTTTTATTTGGATAATTCTATTTATTGGTTAAATTACAAAATAAATTAAATCATTTCAAATATTATTTTTTCCTTAATTTTTTACTTGCAGATTTTTTATTCTCATTCAATAGTATAATTATTGAATTTATTCATTGCTTCATTAATTCCATATTCTGTCCAAAAAATTGCACCCTCGGCAGAGAGTTCAATTATATCTTTCAATTCATCTTCTTCTTTTTTACTAAACTTTGAAAGAACGAAGTGTGATAAGTCATCATCCATATTTTCTTTTCCAACTCCTATTCGAAGTCTTGAAAAATCAACGCTTTCAAGATGATAAATAACCGACTCAAGTCCTTTATTTCCACTATCGCCGCCTTTTCTTCTGAATCTTATTTTTCCAAATCGAAGATTTACATCATCACATATTACAAGTAAATCATCGGCAGATATTTTATATCTATTAATTACATCTTTAGCAGCAATCCCGCTATTATTCATATAGGTCAGCGGCTTAACCATTAAAATATCATTTCCTTTATAACTGACTTCTCCAATAAGATATTCTCCTTTTCCAGCGTTAAATGAAGAATTCAGTTTTTCTGAAATTTTATCAATAACCTCAAAACCAATGTTATGTCTTGTATTTTTAAACCTTCCTTCAGGATTGCCAAGTCCTATTATTAATTTCATAAAAAATATATAAAAAGCGAGAATTTGAAAATTTAAATCATTTTTCTTCTTTTTCTTCTTTTTCTTCTTCTTCTTTTTCTTTCTGAATAACTTCAGGTTCTTTGCCTTCTTCTTCTTCAACAGCTTCTTCTTCCACAACTTCTTCTTTAATCACTGTTGGCGGAACAACTGTAACTAATACTGACTCCGGCTTTGAGATAATCTTAACATTTTCTATATTCAAATCGCCTGCGTGGATGGAATGACCAATATTTAAATCTGAAACATCAATTTCTACTTGCTCCGGTATATCCTTGGGCAAACATTTGATTTCTATCGCACGAGTTATGTGTTCAAGAATACCTCCATAGGTTTTAACTCCGACAGGCGTCCCTTTTACTACAATATGTGCCTCAACAACCACTTCTTTTTTAAGGTCAATTCCCATTACATCAATATGAATAATTCTGCCAGAAACAGGCTCATATTGGATATTTCTAATCAAGCCGTTGATTTTCTTTTTTCCCAAAGCCAGCAAGATGACACCGGATTCATGGTCCCTAATAACTTTAAGGTCACTGGTTTCACAAACAAATGGAACCGGTTGTGCATCTTTAGAATAAAAAATTCCCGGAATTTTACCATCTTTTCGGAGTTTTTTTGAATACCTCTTTCCCGATTTTTCTCTGATTTCTGCTTTTAATACATATTTTTCCATTTTATTATTTCACCCTTTCAGATTTTTTAGTTTCGCTAAGTCAATTACTCATTTAGCAAATAATAGCTCTAAATCAAGTGTGCTGCCATTCAAAAAGAGAACTTAACGATTCTTCTTTATAAATCTTCTTTATCGCTTGACCAAAGAGATTAGCAACAGATACGACATTAATTTTATTTATCTTTTTCTTATCATCAAGAGGAATAGTATCCGTTACTGTAAATAATTTAACTTCTGAATTTTGAAAATCTTTAACTGCATTTCCCGAGAGCACAGGATGTGTAGCAAAGATATTTATATCCATTGCCCCTTTTTTTTTCAAGGTTTTAACTGCCATAAGTAAAGTTCCTCCTGTGTCAACCAGATCGTCAACAATAATAACATTTTTCCCTTTCACATTTCCAATTACATTGATAATCTCCGCTGAATTTGGTTTAGGTCTTCTTTTATCAAGGATTGCCAGTGTTGTATCAAGTCTCTTTGCATAGGCTCTTGCAATTTTAACGCTTCCTACATCTGGAGAAACAACCATTATATTTTTCAGATTCATATTTTCTATATATTCAAAAAAGTTAATTGAAGCATATAAATGGTCAAACGGGATATCAAAAAATCCCTGGATTTGTGCTGAATGCAGGTCCATTGTAAGGACTCTATCCGCACCAGCAGTTGTAATCAAATTTGCCACAAGTTTTGCGGTAATAGATACTCTGGGTTGGTCTTTTCTGTCCTGTCTTGCATAGCCATAATATGGTATTACTGCAGTTACTCTGTACGCAGAGGCTCTTTTTGCTGCATCAAGCATAATAAGTAATTCCATTAGATTCTCAGCAGGAGGATGAGTTGGCTGTACCAGAAATACATCTGTACCACGAATATTTTCATTGAATTTTACCTTAATTTCACCGTCGCTAAAATTAGATACTTTTGCTGAACCGAGAGGAATTTCCAAATAATCGGCTATTTTTTTTGCAAGAGCCGGATTAGAATTACCGCTAAATATTTTTAAATTTCTCATTTTATTTGTTTTTTTGTCTGCTGGGGCGGGAGGATTCGAACCTCCGAATGCAGGAACCAAAATCCTGTGTCTTGCCGCTTGACGACGCCCCAATTTCTTTCCATATAATTTTAAATAACTAAACCTTCAAATTAATATATTTTTTTGGTAAAATCAATAATAAAATAATAAGGTGAACCAACGTATGATTCACCTTATTATTTTATACATAATATTCATAAATATTTAAGTAAAAAACAAATGAATTTTAATTGTCTGTTTCATTTCTGTTAAGTTCATCTTTATATGCATTAAGGATTTTTTCTTCCATTGTAATCCTAAATTCATTTCTAATAGGATGAGCAATATCTCGATAACTCCCATCATTCATTTTTCTTGAAGGCATACAAACAAACAATCCTGTATTACCTCTTATTATTTTCAATCCTCTTACAACAAACACATCATCAAAAGTAATGTTTGCAAATGCTTTTAATCTTTCTTCGTCACGAATATTAATATTTACTTCTGTAATTTCCATTTCTAACTCCTCACTGTATTTAAACTAATTGATTAGATAATGATTTTCGGTGTTAATACTTGTCTTGTCAAAAAAACTTTCCCAAAATCTTTAAACCTGTTTAAGACTTTTGATGCTTTATTTTTATCTTTAAACATACCGTATATACAGGAGCCGCTCCCGCTCATTAAGGCGAATTCTGCACCTTGTTTATATAATTCTTTCTTTATATCCATCAAATGAGGATATGTAGAAAAAACTGGAATCTCTAAATCATTTATTATAGAATCTCTAAACTCTGAAATATTTTTTTTTATTAATTGCTTTAAGTTAATATTTTTATTCCCATTTGTCAAGGCAAAATTGAAATTTTTATAAGCCCAAGAGGATGAAATATTAATATTAGGATAAATTAAAATTATCCATCTTTTTATTTTCAAATTAATCTTTTTTAAAATTTCTCCTCTGCCTTTTGCTAAGGCGGATTCACAGCCGATAAAAAACGGAACATCAGAACCAATTTCTAATGATATGTTTTTAAGAAATTTACTTGAGGGATTGATATTCCATAATTTGCAAATTCCCAATAGAACTGCAGCTGCGTCGCTGCTCCCGCCGCCGAGTCCGGCACCAACCGGTA
>JAUVVT010000099.1 GCA_030604505.1 bacterium
CGGCACTCACGGAGTATATCGTCCCGGCGGGTCGGCACTTAATTCCGGGCAGGTCGGTAGTCTGAGGGCTTCCCTGTATATATCGAAGAGATATAATTCAGAACCTCCGGAAATGGGAAATTTTATAAATATTGCTGAATCACAAATAAAACGCAAATTTGAGCTCGCAAAAAGTCTTATTGACCCCGATGCAGATAAAAATATTATACAAAAAGAACGTGAGCAGTTTCAGAAAAGAATGTCGGCAGCAGGAGCACACATCAGAGAAAGTAATAAAGTCAATAAAGCAGTTGATGAGGCTTGGGAACAGTATGAACGCATAAAGAAAAAGATGAAGGTTGCTTCAGCAGAAGAACTTCCAGCGGCTTTCAGAAATCTTGACCTCTGCCTGACACATGCAATATATTTGGAGGTTTTTAAGGAATATCTGGAAAATGGAGGAAAAAGCAGAGGTTCTTATCTTGTACTTGACCCGAATGGCGAAAAACCGTGCGAAGAATTATCAGATGACTGGAAGTTCAGTCTGGCAGACCCGGAACTGCCTGTTTGTAAAAAAATACTGGAAGTCTATTTGGATGATGAAGGAAATGTTATTAAGACTTTGGTAGACGTTAGACCAATTCCAAAAGAAGATACATGGTTTGAAAATATCTGGAGTGAATACAGAAAGGATAACATCATTAAATAGAATCCAATAATCCCTGATAGCTGATAGCCAATAGCTAATCTATTTAAAATAGGAGAAATCGCTATGAGTAATAAACCTGCAGCCCTGATTACCGGTTCTGCCCGGGGAATAGGACTTGGAATAGCTGTTGAACTCGCAAAAAACGGATATAATATTGCAGGAAATGATATTGTATTCGGAATGGAAAATAAAGAAGAAAGTGTTAATAATGCAAGAGAAAAAATTGAAAATCTTGGAGCATATTTTCTGCCCGTTCCCGGAGATATATCTTCTTTGGAGGAACACGAAAAGATATTAGAACTGGTTTTGGATAAATTTCTTAAAATAGATTTACTTGTCAACAATGCCGGAGTTGCACCGCTGCAGAGATTAGATATTTTGGAAAGCACGTCCGAAAGTTATGACAGAGTTATGTCCATTAATGCAAGGGGTCCGTTCTTCCTCACACAAAAGATTGCAAACCAGATGATAAAGCAGGTTAAAGAAAATCCCGATGTAAAGCCCGCCATTGTTTTTATATCATCTTTTTCTGCCTATATTTCTTCACCCTCCAGACCTGAATATTGTATCTCAAAAGCTGCTGTGAGCATAACTGCAAAGATGTATGCGGACAGATTGGCTGAATATGGGATTAATGTATATGAAGTTCGTCCCGGGATAATACAAACAGATATGACTGCAAAAGTTAAAGACAAATATGATAAACTTATATCTGAAGGACTCGTGCCCCAAAAAAGATGGGGATTTCCGGAGGATATAGGGAAGGCAGTGGCATCACTTGCAAGAGGAGATTTTTCATTCTCAACAGGAATGATAGTCGAAATCAGCGGCGGGATGAATATCGAGCATTTGTAATATAACATTTTCAGAAGATGTAGTTAAGCACTTTTCCGCTGGCGAAGGTGTTCTTCACCTTCACCCTCAATTCTAAATATAAAATCCAAATCCCGAAGTAACGGGACAAGTTGTCAAGTCAAATCCAAAAGCTGAATTTGCTCTCTGTTAGTATTCCCATCGACAGAGATAACCAATATGATTTTTAAAACGGCAATATTTTTTTATTGTGTAGGAATTTGATTTATCAAATTCAACAGATAAATCACGTCAGCGTAATCAGTGTTATTTCCGGTGGGACATTCATTCTGAACGGTGGTCCTGTAAAGCCGATGCCGTTATTGACATAAAGATAAGATTTATTTTTCATAAATAAGCCGCTTACATACCTGGTAGCAAAATTTGCAAAGCTTACAGGCATTCCGAAAAAAGGAACCGCAATCTGTCCGCCGTGATAATGCCCGGACAATGTTAAGTTTACATTATATATTTCAGCTTCATCGAAAAGGTCCGGCTGATGAGACAAGAGTATTTTAAAAGAATCTTCAGGAATACCCTTGAATACTTTTTGCCAATCCGGTATACGCTTATACCACAAGTCTTCGACTGCGGCAATGTAAAATTCACAACCATTGTATTCCACCATCTGATTTTCTTCAATCATAATATTCATTCCCGCACTTTTTAATCCCTCTATTGTTAAGCTGCGGTTAATCCAGTTATCATGATTGCCGATACAGGAATAAATGCCGAGTCCGGGTTTTAATAAAGAAAGTGTCTCTATACACATATAAATATGTTTTTCGGAATTTGAAACATAATCACCTGTCAGAAGCACAATGTCCGGTTTGAGTTCATTAGTAATTCTTACTGCTTCAAGTATGTTTTTCCTCTTCAGGTATATTCCCGCATGTATATCGCTCAATTGTGCTATCTTTAATCCCTTTAGCTTATCAGGAATAGAATGAAATTTTATTCTCTTTTTGTTTATTTCATAATTAAAACTTTGCATAGCTACACCATATATTGAATACACTACAGGCGGTATAAAAAGGCCCGCTGACATGCCCTTTAAAAACTTTCGCCTTGACTCTGAAAGTTCAGTGTTTTTATCTATTGATAATTTTTTTACAATATACATAATAATTTTATAAAATGAAATTAGTATATCTTTTATAAGGAATATAAAGAATAATAAAATTGATGTTCCCTGCCATACACCGCCCGGATAGAGCACCAGATAAATAAATAACTCCGATGTCTTTGAATCTATGGTTGAAGAAAGATTTAAAGAGAGTATAAATGAAGAATTAAAATATCCGAACGTCGATATAAGTATCAGACGTACAATTTTTCTGGTTCTGGAATTGGTAAAAAACCTTGAAGTAAACCGCAGGGATTTATAGATTAAAAATACCTGAATGAGTGTCAGTAATGTTATAATATATACAATGAACATTTACTTTACTTTTAATTAGCCGACCGAACGCATCTAAATCCGATGTTATTTTCCTTCTCTGTGCTCGATATATAATTCCTATTTATGGTTTTAAGTTCCTCTACTAGAGAATTGTTCCATGAACCGCCTCTTATAACCTTTTTTTTGTTAGATTCTTCAAATGGCGGACCATGAGGATTATTATATGGTGTAATGCTGTAATACTTGTTAGAATACCAGTCATAAACCCATTCCCATACATTTCCTGCCATATCGTTTAATTCATAATAACTTCTACCGCTTTCTGTATTTAGATTTTTGCCGTTGTAATAACCAACCGGATTTGTGTTGCTGAAACCATCCTTCTGATAATCAAAGGTCTTAAAATTTGCCCTGAATTTGCCATCGAATTCCGGAGGCGTATCTCCCCACGGATATATCCTTTGGCTTGTTCCCCTTGCAGCTTTTTCCCATTCTGCTTCTGTGGGCAATCTTTTATTCGCCCACTTTGCATAGTTGTAAGCCATTTCCCAGGAAACTCCAACTACCGGATGTCTCGGTCTATAAAATGCCCTCTCGGGCCACGTGTCTCTTTCAAAGCTTTCCGGTGCGAGATTTTTTTTGTTAGCCGGATTAAGATTATCCCAGAATTCAAAGTATTCCTCGTTTGTTATAGGATTTTCATCAATATAATAAGCATCTAAGTAAACAGTATGTTCAGGAGATTCATCAGCATTGCCTTCATTAGTCCCCATAATGAATTCACCAGCCGATATATAGAGCATACCCCTGTCCGGCTCAAATATTTGTTGTATATAAGAAGCCACCTTTCTTTCATTACAACCAAAAAACACAAGGACCGATAAAACTGAATATATCCATCTTTTTACGTTCATAATTACCTGAAATTTGGTAGGTAATAATTAACATTCATTATTTTATCGTAGCGATGAACGGCAGTTCACCCTATTCCGTATGGACAACACTTAGGTTTTCCTATATTAATTTTTTACTTTTTGCCGCCTCATCTTACAATATATCTTATATGACTAATTCATTAATCTTTCTGATTGAATTGTGATAATGACTTCCCTGCCAGTATATCTTTTGGCATTTTTGGCAAATATAAAACGAAGAATTATTCTTAAAAATATAAGAAGGAACCTTATCTTTTACTTCCTCTTTCTTTATTTTTTTAACCTTCGTATTACAGAGTGTGCAGATTGAAAATAACCTTGATTTAGTATCGATTTTGAATTCTGATATTATCTGTTTTAGCTGTTCATCGATATTTGTACTGTTTATATAAACCAATTTATACGGCTGCAGTTCTGAAAGATGAGAATTTCTCGTCAGTATTATTCTCTTTTCGGAATTAGAAATCTTTGCAATGGATTTCGGCTCTATTTTCCTGAAATATAATGTATCATATCCTATAATTCTTAACCACTTTGACAGTTTACCTAACATTGAATCTGCAATAAATTTGGGCATTTTCCTTGACTCAATTTAATCCTAAAAGTTTTGGTGTGCATAAATCATTCATACCGCATTTCTAAAAACAAAAAAATAAACTATTTGGTTTCATTTTTGTAAAAGCTATTGATATATTTTACAATCTTTTCAGGTTCATCAATAATTTTAAATAAATTCAAATCCTTCTTATCGATTTTATTTTTGGCAAGAATAGTATTTTTCATCCACTCTACAAGTCCAAACCAGTAATCTTTTCCAACAAGAATAACAGGAATTTTTTTAATCTTATCTGTTTGAATGAGTGTAATAAGTTCAAAAAACTCATCTAATGTCCCAAATCCTCCGGGAAGGGCTATAAAAGCCTTTGAAAATCTCACAAACATAACCTTTCTGATAAAGAAATACCTGAAATTCAAAAGCTTGGTAATATATTTATTGGGTATCTGTTCATGAGGCAGGTCGATATTAAGCCCGATTGATTCACCCCCGGCTAAATATGCCCCCTTATTGGCTTCTTCCATAATACCGCCACCTCCCCCGGTTATTATCGTATACCCGTTCTTCACAAGCTGCTTTGAGATTTCAATAGCTGTATTTTTATCCTGTTTTGTCCTTGCAGAGCCAAAAATTGTCACCGCGGGACCAATTTCAGAAAGATCTTCAAATCCGTCAACGAACTCTGATAAAATTCTAAATATTCTCAACGGCTCTTTAGAATTAAAATCAATAGGCATAATTTTCTCCATTTCTTTTTACTAATCGTAAGTTACAAAATAAAATTTAATATAATTTTTTATATATGTCAATAAAATAAGAAACAGAAAGGAACACCCATCTCACAACAATTGATTATTATTTAAGTTATAACTTACCTGCATATTTAAACATTCTGTAAATAAAAAAAGCAGTATCGAAAACGATACTGCTTTGGTAGAGAAAGATATATGCTATCGGTGTGTTTATTTTAATTTAAGTAAACAGCGCCAGAATATTCTGCGGCATAATATTAGCCTGTGCTAATTGCGCTGTTGATGTTTGTTGTAATATCATTAATCTTGTCGAATTGAGCTGTTCCTTTGCCATATCTGCATCGAGTATCCTGCTTCTTGTTGCTTCGGTATTGGTTATCGCAATTGAAAGAGTAGACTCTTTTACGGTCAATCTCGACGACCAGGCACCAATCTGCTGTAAGGCATCGGAGACTGATTCTATGGCGGTATCAACTTTTGCCAGAGCAAGAGCCGCACCGGATGCTGAAAAAACATTCGTTGCAACATTACTTACATCAACCTCTAACTCGGCAGCACTGAAACCCGTTGATGTTGTTCCCTGAAGAATTATGCTTATTGAAAATGTGTTGTCCGTACCTTCACCGGATTGAATCGATTTATTAGTATATCCTCCATCTATAAGACTTATATTGTTAAAGGTTGTTTCATCAACTATATTATCGATTTCAGCAGTAAGCTGATTTAATTCTGTCTTGATTGCATTTCTTTCAGCCGAACCTAATGTATCGCTTGCTGCTTGAGTAATTTTTTCTTTCATTGTTATAAGTATATCGCTAATATTGAGAAGACCGCCTTCAGCTATTGCAAGAACATTTTTCGCCGTTCCCACATTATCCAGTGCAGTCGATAATCCTCTTGAACGGGCTCTTAAGCGTGCAGAAATAACAAAACCAGCCGGATCATCGGCTACTTCATTAATTCTACGGCCAGTTGCAAGTTTTAACTGGCTCTTTTCCAGATTGCGATTTATAAACTTTAATGAATTTAAAGCATTAAAAGCAGCAATATTGGTGTTAATACGAGTTGAGTCTCCAATAGCCATCTTTAAACCTCCTTGTTTTTTTATCTCCTAATTTATTGGAATAGATGCAGATGTTATTGATAATTTTATTTCCAAAGTTTATTAAATATAATTATAGTTATCTCTTATATCGACAATCTTTAATCAAACTTTAATTATTTTTGGTTCTTTCATCAAAAATTAATTGATTATCATAAAAATTCATAAAGAACATAATTTTTTAATCCCCCATTTTAATTTTTCTCGGTCTTTAGTTATAAAAATTTGCTATATTATTATATATCCGACTTGATTCTTAATTACTCAACAAAAATAATAATCCATAAAATTTATTTTAAGAAATGTTTGATGAGAATTGTAATATTA
>JAUVVT010000025.1 GCA_030604505.1 bacterium
CAATTTTATGACCGACAGAAATTTCATCACGAATCTCAATCATTCTGTCTTCAAACCTAACTCTTTCTCCCTTGATTATGTTTTTCAGGGCAATAATAATATTATCCTTTTTATTAATCAACACAACCAAATCTGTCAAATTATTATTTATAACCACATTTCACCTCAAGATTTGTCTTCTTTCTTACTAAGATATTCTTTAATCTCATCGGCTAATCTTTTTAAATTTACCTGTTTTGCAAGAAACTTTTTAACTCCCAGCAAACGAAGTTTTCTAATCTTTTCCTTGTCCAGTGAACTTGAAAGTATTATAACCGGAATATTTTTATTTATATTTCGAATCAATTTTAAAAGCTGATACCCATTTAACTTTGGCATTTCATAATCAAGAATTATAAGGTCAATATCATCCTGCCTATCGCGAATCGTTTCAAGAGCCTCAATCCCTTTTTCTTCCAACAGCATTTCATATTTCTTCTCAAAAGTCTTTAACAACAAAATTCTGATAGGTTTCGTATCATCAATCACCATTATAGACTTTTTCTTCTCCTCAGTCATATATTTCCCTTATAATTTTGAGATTAATATTCAAATACTATTAACACCTTTTTTTATTTATTTTCTCATCTTTAACGATGCAACAAAAGAGAGATAACTCTATGTTTTATCCGCTTGCATTATTTTGCTAAAATATAAATCTTAAAGCTTATAAACATCAGATATGTTTTCAGTATCTGAAAATACAACAGTCTTTTCCAATTCATCATACTCTTCTTCACTAACGTCCAGTATTGAATCTACGGCGATTCCTTTTTTTATACCGTTAATTGTATAAACTATTATAGAAGGCAAACTTTCGATATTACCATTCTCAAAAAGAATTCTTAAATCTTCAACCTCAACACATTCGCCGCGCAAATTGATAAATCCTCTTGGGGTTTTATCTTCAGGATTAAATTTCATTAAATCCATCGAAGATACAACCTCCAAAACAGTTCCAAAATCAAGCCCGTATAATTTATCACCAACCAAAAATTTTAAGACATTTAAAGTATTTTTTTCTATTTGAGATTCTTTAATCAAATCAGGGCTTTTTTTCTTAATAGGGCTTGTAATATTATATTTAACCTTAATTTTTTTCCATAATCCAATAATTTTCTTGGAATCCAAAACAAAAACCTTAAATCCCTCATCACTATACCCTTCTGATTTAATGTATTTACTTTCCAATCCAATTTCAGTCTCTTCATCAAGGGTACAAAACTGGTAATCATAAAAAGTATCTACTTGCAGAGCCGTTTTTTTGCCATTATCATTTAAAATAAGAACAGAAATCTCGTCTTTTTCCTCCTTGTTCTCAATACCCACAATATCACATAGATGAATAAGCCATAATATATCATCTTTATAAATAAGTTTTCTTCTCTTTTTTGAACCTGCTTTCCCTTTATTTGGAAATCTGAAAGCTTTTTCCACATTCTCTTCATAGATTGCAAATTTTTCTTTACCGGCTCCGGCAATAAACATTTTTTTTCTTTTCCCGCTTCTTTCTACAGGTACCATTTCATCTTCCCCGAGAACAATTTCTGAATCGGATGAGTATCTTTCTTCTATAAAGGAAACATCATTTATTAATTCCGACGAATTAAGTATAAAAGATACCGAGCCATCAGGCAGTGATGATACTGCATTGAAATACTTTGCTTCTTTGATTGAAAGATTTATCGGTCTGGATACAACCTCCTGGTGGTCAAGAAACCTGTCAACTTCAAGTGCAATCCTTTTTTCAGAATTTTCTATTATTATCAAAAAAAGTTCCCCATTTAATTCTTCTCTTTTCAGATGTAAATAATCACCGAAGTAAACCAGCGGTATCTTTTCCCCTTCAAAGTAAATTTTTTTCCTCTGGTCTTTGTTGTAATTCCCATTAACAGGAACCTTCTTGATTCTTTTTATCGCAAGTGTCTGCAACGAAAAAACAAATCCTCCGCATTCGAAAATCAATACATTGGTTATAGAAAGGTTTGCCGGAATCCTGATTTCCAATTTTGAACCTTCGCCAAACCCCGATTCGATTTTTATCTGACCATTTAGTCTTTTGATATTACTGCTGACAACATCCAGCCCCACTCCCCTTCCCGAAATTTCAGATATTTCATCCTTCATGCTGAATCCCGGTAAAAAAAGAAAATCATAACACTCCCTATCGGATAAATGTTTAACCTTATCAGGTTCAATATAGCCTTTTTCTACAATAATCCTTTTGACTTTATCCAAATCTATACCCTTACCATCATCCATAATTTCCAATATAATTTCATTCCCTATTTGGGAAGCAGTCAGTGTAACCGTACCTTCTTCAGGTTTACCCGCCATCTTTCTTTCTTCGGGGCTTTCGATTCCATGGTCAATCGCATTTCTCAAAGCATGAATAATCGGGTCCTTAATCTCTTCCATAACTTTTCTGTCAAACTCAATAATTTCCCCTTTTATTCTGAAGTTTATTCTCTTTCCTCTTGCCTTTGAATTTTCTCTGAAACTTCTTCTCAAACGGCTAAAAATAGAGGCAAAAGGCACCATTCCCGTTTTCAACACCTCGTATTTCATCTCTTCCACAAGTATATTTAACTGGAAAAACCATCTGCTGAAATGTTCCAGAAGCAATTCCAGTAAATTTACCTGTGTATTAAAAAAATCTTTATATTCTAAACTCAGTTTCAAAATTTTTTCCTTATACCTTCCTTCCGGCGATATATTTTCTATGTCTTTAAGTATATGTCCGATATTTTCATTTTCACTTTTCGTAATATCTATAATTTTAAGAATTTTTGGAATATTGACTTCTCCATAATTTTTTCTCACAGCCATTTCACCGGAAAGGTCAATCAATTTGTTTATTCTGTCCGACTTAATCCGAATCGACTTTTCATAAAGATTTGACGTGCTCTCCAAATTTTCAGCTATAACGCCCTCCGATGGATATTCCCTTTCGGGAATAATCTCCGTTTCTCCTGATAAAAAATCTTCTACCTTCTTTTCAATTTCCTTTTTCTCAACAGAATAATTTTCTTTTTCTCTCAACTTTAAAAAGATTATTTTAAACTTTTCAACCGCAAAAAAAGAAAGGTCAAGTACTGCGGCATTAAAATCTCTTTTACTGTTTCTGACCTCGTCAAGAACATCCTCCAATTTATGAAAAACATCTCCAATCTCACCAAACCCAAACGACATACTGGAACTTTTCATACTGTGGAATATACGGTAAATATTACCAATATTAGTCTTATTATAACCGCCTTTCTCAAGAATCATCAGCTCATCGGACAAAATCTCAATCTGTTCATCAGAATCCTCGAAATAGACCTGAAGAAGTTCTTCTAACTCGTCTTCACTGAAGCCCTCGAGCTGAGACCCCTGAATGTTATTCTCTTCATTCATAAAAAATTCTCCCATAATATTTACGATTTAGCAAAAATAAAATATATCGTTCGTAAATCGTAAATATAATTAAACAAGTTTCTGTAGTTTCTTTGAAAGTTTTGCGAGTTCATCTGCGGCATCACCTGTTTTCTTGATGCTGTCAACGGTTGTTTTCATACCTTCATTTATTTTGGACACCGCATCCGTTATACTTGTAGTTGAGAGGTCCTGCTGATTAACATTTTCTTTTATACCTCCAACAAGTTTCACTACTTCTTCCATTGCATCCATAGTATAACTTGATGCTTTTCTTATCGTTTCTATAATTGAATAAACGTCTTCTGTTGTATTTCTCGTATTCTCAGCAAGCTTTCTTATTTCCATTGCCACAGCTGAAAAACCTTTTCCCTGCTCGCCGGCTCTTGATGCTTCAATTGATGCATTAAGAGAAAGTATATTTATCTGCTGCGTTATCTCATTAACCGCAACATTAATTGTTTCTATCTTTCCTGCAGATTCCTTTAATCCAAGCATTTTTTCCGCTGTTACGTTTACTTTCTCAGAAACATCCCCCACGCTGCCCGCGATAAGATTTGCTGAAGCCGAAAGTTCCTGTAAATTCTCAGAAACCTGCTCTATTTTTTGAGATTGTGTTTCCGAAACCTCCGTTTCATTTGCAGTCGTATCCGATATCTCATCAGAAACTCTCCTTATCAAATTAGAACTCATTCTGATTTCGTTAGAAATGTTCCTTGACGAAAATATACCTATCAAAAGAGCAACTACTACTGTGGAAAGAAAAATCAGTCCAAGATAGATATATGAATCCTTTCGTATTTCGGATATGGCAATTTTCTCATCATTAACCTTTTGATTGAAATAATTTTTGATAATATCAATCTTGTTCTTATAGTCAATCTCGTTTATCAAATTATTTAGCCCGTTTTCATTAAGCAACTCGGATAATTTTACTTTCTGGTCAGTGTTATTCTCTTTAATATCAATAAATACCTTTTTGTACTTATCGAGTCTATTTATCGTAAGATTGAGAACATCCGATAATCTGGGATTCTGATATATATTCTTAAAAGCATCCAAACTCAATGACAAAATTTCCATTCTCCTTATTAAATCTTCCAGCATTTCAGGATTTCCATTTAATTTCAACCTTACCACACTTTTATCCATTTCAAAAAAATCATTCTCAAGGACATCAATGAGCTTATATTCGCTCAACATATTGTCTATAATCCTGTCATTAAGGTTGTTTACCTTGTCAAACTGAGAAAACGTAAATTGACTCGTCAAAACCGCCATCAGTAAAATTACTATGCCATATCCCAAAAGCATTTTCATATTAATACTGATTCTCATTTTTTATACTCCTTTATTTTCAATTAAAATAAACCATTATTTAAAAATATTTTTTCTGTAATAAGACTCACTTATTACTTTATTTCTCAATCTTCCTATCTTTTCAATGTAAATTTCAATTTTATCATTATGCTTCAAAAGAACAGGAGGTTTTCTGAAAATCCCAACTCCCGGAGGTGTTCCTGTTGTTACAATATCACCCGGTTTTAATGTCATAACATTTGAAAGATAGCTCACCAAATAAGGAATGTCAAATATTAAATTAGAGGTATTAGAGTTCTGCATAATCTTTCCGTTCAGAGTAAGACGGATTTTCAGATTATGAGGGTCTTCAATTTCATCAGCAGTAACAAGATAAGGTCCGGCAGGAGCGAAAGTATCAAAAGTCTTGCCCCTCACCCATTGTCCGTCAGAAAATTGAATATCCCTTGCGCTTATATCGTTCATAATCGTATATCCTGCAACATACTTTTTCCAGTTTTTCTTATTGATCCAACGCCCCTCTTTCTTGATAACGAACGCAAGCTCCGCTTCATAATCTACCTTTTTCGATATGGAAGGTTTAACCACATAATCATCCTGCCCGGTAATTGCTGTGCTGAACTTAGAAAATATCACAGGTTTTTTCGGAATATCAGCACCTCCTTCGGCACAGTGGTCACGGTAATTTAGACCAATGCATATAATTTTACCTGGATTTAATACAGGCGGACCGATTTTCGCACTTTTTACAGAAGTTATAAAACTATAATATTCGCTTTTTCTTATCAGACTCTTTGCAAATTTTTCTACTTCTACGGCATTCTCAAAAGACTTTTTCCCACACCTAAAAAACTCAACCATATCAGATGGTATATCCTCTTTAACTTGCAATCCCTTAAACTCAATATAATGCCGCCAGCCCCAGCTTAAATCAACGATATAATCACCTGCTAAACACCCGAGACGAAAACTCGAATCCCTCTTATAATTAAGAAGTTTCATTTAATTCTCCTGTATAAAAATTCTACTATTATTACTTAAAAATTGCAGTCGGCAGTCATATGTAATATTATCTTTCGCTGTTGGCTAACAGCTAATAGAAAAAGATATAATTTTTGTAGAAAATTTACCAAATTTTAATTAAAAATCAAATGATTATTAATATTTTTTTTAAATCCGACAAAAAACTCAATAAAAAAAATCTTCCTGCCGATATAAAAATAAGAAATAAAAATATAGGAGTCTAAAAATGTGTAAACATGCTAAACTTGAACTTTCAGGGCGAATCGAAAATTTCAAAGGACATAAACATATAAATATTTTTATGTGCAAAATATGCGGTAAATCAGTAATATATAATGAAAACGTTGGAGTAGAAAATATTGATTATAGATACTTTATATAAATCTTCTGCAGATTACCATCAATAAAACATAAAAACTATTTCCACTCATTATATATACTCCATATTCATCTTTTATCAAAAAAGGCATAAAGCACTCCAAAAACAAATAAAATATTTTTAAAATTCCGCTACTTTAAAATTATCAAATATTCTTCTGGGTATTCTTTGTTTACTTCGTGGTTTATATATTATATATTTTACAACTCCAATATATATCAAATTTATGGACAATTAATAGAAATTCTACTAAAAATTTTTAATAATGCAAAATATTCTTGATTTTATCTACTAATTTTTATATAATAAATATAGAAGAAAAATCAGAGATAAGATATGATTGCAAAATTTTTTACAATTGAAGAAGCTAATAAAGCGATCCCTGAATTAAGAAAGGTATTGAAAAGATTAAAAAGGCAAAAGAAAAAAGTAGATTTTATTGAATACGAAATCTCACTTTCTAAACTTACTAACGAACTTAAAATAAGATACGAAGGTGAAAAAAACAACACTGATAAGAAAAAGGAATTAAACGAAACTATAATAGAACTAAACAAGACAATCAAAAACATCCACGATTTCGGATGCTTCCTGAAAGATATTGATGTCGGTGTAGTTGACTTTTTGTCAGAAAAAGACAGCAGACCCATATTCCTCTGCTGGTTTGAAGGCGAAGACGAAATCGCATATTATCATGAAATAGATACGGGATATAAAGAACGAAAGTATCTCTGGTTTGAATAATTTGACAAGTTTTAATAAATAAGGAAAATAAAATGTCTCCAACGGTTAATCCCGCAGCGAGAGGTAATAACCCAAAACCCGTAGCACAGCGTAGCACAGCTCAAAAACCACCGACACAAAAGAAAATCAAAAATCCAGTTAAAGTACCAAAAATGTCAGGAAAAAATCCTTCTCAAAAAGGGAAAAAGGTCAATATTATTGCTTAGCTCCTGTTATCAGAAATAATCCACTGGCAAATATGCCTCTGTTGTCTTGAAATATTAGTTTAAATGAATTAATAAATTAAAATTTAAATAAGGTGTAATAATATGCCATCCACGGTTAATCCCATACAGAGCAGTAAAAATATAAAACCTGTAATGCAGCGTCCACCTAAAAATCTACCTCCTCCAAGAAGAGCAAAACCATCACGACCTTACGTCAAAGTTAAAAACCGTCCACCCATACCAAAATCTCAAAAAATTAACATCATTGCTTAATCCCTCGGGAAAAGTTTTTCAAGCTCATTATACCTTCTCAGTTCAAGATTAAATACCTTTCTCCATACTTCTTTTGTTTCCATACATAGATATACAAACACATCCTCAGAGTATTCTCTTATCCAGGAAAGTATTTTCTGATAGATATCAACTCTTAAGGGCTTTATATACCTCATCTTTCCGTCGGCGCATAAAATATGCTCTCCGTAAATTATTTTACTCATCGGAAATTTTCTCTTGATAGCATTTTTTAATTCCGGAATATACCTGAAAGTCCCCAAACTTATCCAGATTATATCATCATAAGAAACAAAACTAAAGATTTTTTCTATAGTTTCCTTATAATCCTCTTCCCAACCCTCATAATAAATAACCGGGTCAAAGTGAAATCCGATTCTATAATTCCTTTCCGCAACATACTTAGCCGCCTTTAATCTTTCATCTAAATCGGGTGATAAACTCTCTTCTTTACAAATTACCTTATCCGGATTAACAGACCAGGATATAACTGTTCTGCCCCTATGTTCAAGCCCGGATAAATTTTCTATGCATGTGCTTTTGGTCTTCAGTTCCAATAAGGCATTCTTATAATCAGCAAAAAAAGGAACCATCAATTTACTTACTTCAGTTATATCATCAATCGCCATACTATCAGAAAATTCACCGGTGCCTATCCTGTAAAACTTACTTGGATTTTTACCCAGTATTCCTCTCAATTCATCAAACATTTTATTAACATTTGAGTAAACTATCACCGCATTATAATCAGAATACTCGTGTAAAAAACAATATGTGCAATTTAAATGGCAGTTTTCTGCATTTTGAAGCACATAATAACCACAGCAGACCACTTCAGGACTGCATGGACACCTCTTGAAAAATTTGCCATTGTACTTTTTTATTACTAAAACATTTTGTTTTAAATGCTCACTCTGTATCTTATCATAATATTCAACAGACACATCTGAAAGCTTTTTCAAAACATTCATTGTTATTACATCATCCTCACATCCCCTTTCAATTATGATTTTTTCAGGCAAAAATTTTTGCACAGTATATATAAAGTTTTTTGGCTTGTTTCATTTTCAAAAAAATAAATCAAAGACCATAAAGCATTTTAAGGGCACTTTTGACAACAATATCAGCTGCCTGCGGTGCAAATGAACTTCGCATAATCTCATATCCACCTTCCTTAAAGAGATGTTCCGGCGGAAGATAATGATTATATCCATTGCAGTGTGTAATCACAAATGTATGCTTGTAGGGTGAAGAAGCTTTGATTGCCATACCTATCTCACTCAGCATTTCAACGTTAAATCCCACAAATCATATGAAACAAGAACCAGCCGTTTTCCATTGTTCTCAAATGCAGCAACTCTGGCAATTAAGCGGTCGCGCACACCCTCGGACAGTGCTGTCCGGCTAGAATATCCCCCCATCTGAACAGGCAAATCGGGAGTTATATCAATTGACGCTACGCCGGCACGAAGAACACCCATCCTTTCATGAGATTGAATATCTGAAGCTATAAGAAAAAAACCAATTATAATAAATATGATTGCTCCCGTAATATGAATAAATAAAAAAGAAGATAATTTTTTCACTTTAATCCTCTATATTCTTTCATCAAAAAGTCTAAAATTTTTTTCCTATTAATTTTTATGTTGAAATAAAAACAATTATAATATATTAATTTATTTTAAATTTCGTGATTCTATAGAGACAATCCTCGGATTGTCCTGTGGACTTGTCTTTGGGATTTATCCTGTTAATCCTGTCAAAACAGTATTCATACTAAATCAATTTAATAATCTCTGATAATTCTTCCTTTTTTGAAATATCAATTAATTTATTAGCTATTTCTTTTAGTTCATCAGAAGAAGAAAATTCCACTTCAATCTTAAATTTATCTCCCTCTAAATATGGAGGATAACTAAAACGCATATTTTTTGGAAGATTGAGAGATGATACATTTCTCAAAAGACTTTTTTCTATCCTGCTCCACATTGGAAACCTTTTTTCCCTTAATGAACAAACAATTTTCTCCCATTTCTGAGATAAAGTTATTCTTTCACTATTCAATTCAGCATCTATATTTAAATCTTCTCGAAGACCATTAATACTGACGTTATCCTTTTCAACAATTTCATCCACAAGTCTTACAAGTTCCTTTATCTTATTGGAACCAAGATTCAACTTAGTTATAATCATGGATATCAAAGATAATTTCTCATCTGAAACTGAAGCCAATAATGACAATATTTTTATTGGGATATCCCTATTTACAATACATTCTTTTAAATCGTTATCAAACTTAGATAATGCAAGATAATCATTTAACAGTTTTCCGCTTCGTTCCAATCCGATTATAGGCATATAATTCTCAATTATTTCACTATCTATCAAATTGTGATACATCTTTAATCTGTTAAGAATAACGCTCTTTTCAACAATATTCAGCCGGCGAATTGATTTATTGTCGAAAACTGCAATCATAAACGCCTCCAATTCCGAAATTGAATCTTTTCTATATACAAAAGCTTCGATAGTTTCTAATGATAATGACCTAAAAGCAAGGACCCTTTTCAAACCTGAAATTATTCTGTATTTACCGCTATTCTCAAAAAGAATAACCGAATTTAAAAGGTTAACTTTTTTTATGGATTCAGTTATTTCATTTATCTTTACAGGAAATGTAAAGTTGAAAGTATTATCTTTTATATCAATAGAATTAATATCTACTTTCTCTAATTTTTTCCCCATTTTTTAATTTCCAATTAATTTTATAATGGATTATTTAATTTTTCTTTTCAAAGAAAACAAGTTTTCAGTTTTTTATAGTAATTAGACTCCTCCAATTTTCCTCTCTTAAATAAACCCGGAGACAGTATGTCACACTTTTTCCGCAGCGC
>JAUVVT010000189.1 GCA_030604505.1 bacterium
ATATCAGATACACCTTCTGTTGCCAATAGGTCAATATCTGTTCCGTCACCCTGAATAACAAGAGTTTTGTTTAACTGGTCGGCAATTATTTGTGATTTTTCTTTATCTGATTCTATTAGTTTAATATTTACATCTTTCATATCTTCAAGCCCTGAGGCAACCAGTCGCCCAATCTTACCGCCTCCCAGTATCATAATGTTGTTAATCTTCTCATCTTCTTTTCCGACAAGCTTTAAGACATCGGGGATTGAATCCAACTTCGCTATCACAAATATCTGGTCTCTGAAGAATATTAAGTCATCTCCCTTAGGGATTATAGTTTTCCCATTTCTGTATACGGCAACTGTCCTGAAGACTATATCTGGAAAATCTTTTGTAATCTGAAAAAGTGGTTTCCCGACTATCGGAGCGTTTCTTGAATCAATCCTGATACCAAGAATCTGAATTCCTTCTTTTTCATAATCTATCACATCAGTAGCAGAAGACCTTTTCAAAAGTCTTATTAGCTCAGCAGCTGCCTCCTCTTCCGGATGTATCATCAAATCAATACCCAATTGTTCAGGGGTTATTACAGAATTCTTTAAAGTATATTCGGGATTTCTTACCCTTGCAACTTTTTTAGAAACTCCTAATTTACTTGCAAGTATGCATGAAACTATGTTGACTTCATCAATATTAGTAACCGCTATAAGCATATCGGCATCATTAATGCCTGCCTCTACCAAAATCTCTATACTTGTACCACTCCCCTCGATTGCTATTACATCAAGATTTTCCTGAACCTTGATGCATTCCTTATGAACATTATCAATAACAACCACATCATGATTTTCATTTGACAGCATTTTCGCTAAATGAAACCCCACTACCCCTGCACCTATGACTATTATCTTCAATACTTATCTCCAACTTATTTTTTACAACTTTTGATTTTAAACAAATTTTTTGATAATTGCAAGCAATATTTAAATGATTTAAGCTTTTTAAAAAGAGCACAAAAAAATGCACAAATTACGGAAATTTATAAGTAAATAATAAATAATTAAATAAATTATCTGCACTATCCTTTTTCTCTTATTTTTTCCAGTCCATAGTATATGAGAGGGATGACAAATAAAGTAAAAATAGTAGATGTAATCAAACCTCCGATTGAAACAATTGCCATAGGGGCTCTCATTTCTGCTCCTTCGCCCAGTGCTAATGCAAGCGGCATCATACCCAATATTGTAGCTATATTTGCCATAACTATCGCTCTAAACTTAGCCGCAGATGCATTTAAAATTGCTTCTTTTAGAGGATATCCCTCTTTTCTCAAAATACCTGTATAATCCAAAAGTAATATAGCATTGTTTACAACTATTCCTACAAGCATAATCATCGCCATTAAAGTTAAAATACTTACAGATTTTCCAGTAATAATCATTGATGATATTACACCAACCAGAGCAAGAGGGAGGGTTATCATAATAGTAATAGGATGAACAAATGATTCAAGAATAGCAGCCAGAACAAGATAAGTCAGAACAATGGCTAATGCCATAGCCCTGAACAATTCCGTAAACGATTCTTCCTGCATTTCGGTCATACCGCCATAATAAATGCTGTATCCTTCAGGTAATTGTATCTTATCGGTTTTACTTCTCAAATCCGATACTACCGACCCAACAGTCCTGTTTGCAACACTCCCGGTGATTGTTATAAGTCTTTTTTTGTCTTTTCTTGTAATCTGAACCGGTCCCCTTGCCTCGACAACATCTGCAATATCAGTTATAGGTATATAATTATCTTCCGATTTTATTTTTATATCACTTACCTGGTCAGCCATATTTCGATATAAATCCGCATATCTGACCCTTATATCATACTCTTTATTTTTAACTCTGAATTTGGAAGCTACTTCCCCCTGAATACTTGTTCTTAAAACACTTGCGAGCGTAAATATTGACACTCCTCTGTCTTCCATTCTTTTTCTATCAGGTTCAATCCTGATTTCCGGGACACCTTGTTTCCAACTGGATTGAACATCAAAAACTCCCGGCACATCTTCTGCCAGTTCCATTACTTCCAAAGAAATATCATTCAGAACATTTAGTTCATCACCTGTCACTTCAATAGTGAGGTCCGCCTGTCCACCACCCATTTCACTGCGTTCAGAGATATGAATATCAGCTGAAGAAATCATAGATAATTTCGGTCTAAGATACTCAACAAATTCAAAAACAGACATATCTCTTTTATCTTTATCAATCATTTCAACCATCATTGAACCTAACCGCACACCCTGACCGCTTCCCATCATAACACTCCCCCCCTGTTTCCCTACTTGAGTATATATTGTCTTTACTTCCGGGATTTCTAAGAGAATATTTTCAGCAGCGGTTATAGCCCTGTCTGTTTCATAAAGATTTGAACCGGGAGGCAATTCAAAATCTATCGACAAAAACCCGCGGTCAGATGGTGCAAAAAACTCACTCCCGACATATTTAAAAAGATATAATGAACTAAAAAAGATTATCAATACAACTATTATTACTCTTACTCCATGATTAAGTGTCCAATTGAGGGAGTTTTTATAATTTTCTAATATATCATTAAATGATTTTTCCCAGACTTTAGCAAACCTCCCAAGAATTCCGTATGATTTGTCGAAAATAAATATCAGTAAAATAATTCCCAAAAGCATAATACTTACTTTAAAGTTAAACAGAAAATTCAGAATTACATATATTAATCCAACAGCTATTAGTAAGAGAACAGACTTAATGATAAGTTTTATAATTTTAAAAATAGATTTTTCTCTTAAGATTTCCAAATCAGCAGAAAATAACTTTTTACCAATTATCAGCGTTAAAGAAATACCCACAATTAGTGGAATAACAACTGTTTCAAACCTTGCACCGCCAAAAACATAAACTGAAATACCAATAAATGAAACACAGAGAACTAATAAAGCAAAAGCGGAAACCGCAAATAAAGCAAAAATATCAAATCCTCTTTTCTCTTTTTCACTTTTTTTGAGCATCACAGAAGCAAGCATTGGAGTGAGAGTGAGCGAAACCAATAATGAAAAGAGGGTTGCAAATGTGACAGTAAGCCCAAACTGCAAAAAGAATCTTCCTATGATTCCGCTCATAAAAGCAATCGGCGTGAAAACGACAATATTTGTTAGAGTAGCTGCAGCAACGGCAACCGCTATCTCGGTAGTGCCTCTTTCACTCGCAACTTTGGGGTCATCACCGCGCTCGCTATGCCTAAATATATTTTCAAGAACAACTATCGCATTAGTTACCAAAATACCCACCGATATTGCAAGCGCCATAAGAGTCATAAAATTTATAGTAAACCCGGCGAATCTAATCAAAAGAAATGTAGAGATAATTGAAGAAGGCATTGCTAATGCGGCAATCAGTGTACTCTGCCAGCTGTGTAAAAATAAAAATAGAACAATTGACGTAAGAATAATACCAATAATCATATTATTAATAACTTCGCCAATAGAATTTTTAATAAAAATAGATTCATTTTGCGAAACATCTATATCTACATCGGCAGGAATCAAATTCCTAATCCGCTCTAATTCCATTTCCACCCTTTCAGCTACCAGTACAATATTTGCATCAGACCTCTTTACAAGAGTTATACCAATACTTGTTTTATTATTATAGCGTGCAATTTCTCTCTGTTCTTCAAAAGTATCATGTATTTCAGCAACATCTTCCAATCTTAATGGATTAGCTTCTTTGATGAGAATTTTCATTTTTCTTATTTCATCAACCGTATCGAATTCACCGGCGACTCTTATAGTATATTCTTTCCATTTTTCAGTAATATGACCGCTCG
The DNA here is from genome assembly GCA_030604505.1 of bacterium. Lineage (GTDB taxonomy): Bacteria > SM23-31 > SM23-31 > JAUVVT01 > JAUVVT01 > JAUVVT01. The sequence goes on from JAUVVT010000189.1 coordinate 3,841, forward strand.
GCAGGTCAAGATTTGCCCCTGCAATTGCCCCAATTATGTCGTTAATGGCTATATTATAAGCTTTTAATCTATCTCTCTTGACACCGATTAAAATTTCCCTCTCTTGTCCACCGACTATATTAATAGAAGCAAGCCCCTCAATCTTAGATAATTCCGGTTTTATAACATCGTCGGTCAATTCATAAATTTCGTTTAAGGGCATAGGACCCGACACTGCAAGGTTCATAATCGGCTGCGCACCAATATCAAATTTCATCACTGTCGGAGACTCAATATCCCTTGGAAGGTCAATCCTGATGGCATCCACCTTATCCTTTACATCCATTGCAGCTATGTCTATATCAACCTCAAGCTGGAATTCTATTATCACCAATGATAAACCCTCAGTAGAGCTTGAGGTAATAGTTTTAACACCATTAATTGCACCGACCGCCTCCTCCATTGGTTTGGATATAAGAGTCTCCATTTCCTGAGGCCCTGCCCCGGGGTATATCGTACTAACGGTAACTATCGGAAAATCCATTTCCGGAAAAAGGTCAATCGAAAGGTCAAGATAAGAATATAATCCAATAACAACAAAAACCAATATTATGATTGTCGTTAAAACCGGTTTATTTACAGAAAGTTTTGATAAAAACATATATTTTCTCCAAAAGATAAAGAATTTACAATTTACGATTTTAGATTCAATAAAAGTTAAAATTGTCACTCGTTATTTGTAAACCGCAAATTTATCTAATTTACAACGAGAACCTTTTCTCCTCCTTTTAGCTTATTATTCCCCCTTATTACCACCCTTTCACCCTCCTCAATTCCCTTTATAATTTCTATTTTATCACCGTCAATAATTCCGAGAACAATACTCTTCTTCTCGCAGATAGATTCATCATTCACAACAAACACATAATCTCCTGAATTATCATTTACCCATGCATTTTTATCAATTACAATTGAGTTTTCATTTTCCTGCATTATTAATTCAGCCGTAACAAACATACCCGGTCTAAGTTTCAGGTCTTTGTTAGGAACGGTAATCCAAACAGTAAAACTGCGGTCCTTGGGGTCTGCGGAAAGTGCAATCCTGTCCACTTTTCCATCATAAACATCTTTATTATCAAAATCTCTTTTGATAATCACCCTCTGTCCCTCCGAAACATTGTTTATATTATTTTCACTAACCTTGATTTCAAGATTAATCTGCTGAAACTTTGAAATCCGGGCTACAGCCACTGAGGGATTAACCGTTTCTCCTACATTTATAAAAACATCAGTTACAGTCCCCGAAATAGGAGTACTA
>JAUVVT010000220.1 GCA_030604505.1 bacterium
CCCCAAGAAAGTAAGTTATTGTATTAGAATCAGCTTTTTAATATTAACAAAATTTACGGTTATTAATTTATAGAAATAGACGCCGCTCGGCATCATTATTCCATTATCATTCTTTCCGTCCCACGTAACAGAATGTTTCCCACTCTCAGCGATTTCGTATTTTAGAATCCTGACCTCCTGTCCGAGAATATTATAGATTTTCAGACTTATAAATTCCCTCTGCGGGAGGTCAAAATCAATTTTCGTTGAAAGATTAAACGGGTTGGGATAGTTTTGATAAAGACTGTAACTGTTTGGGATTATCTGTAAATCTTCGGTTTCAGCAATTCTTGTTATAATGTCAAATTCAGATATTGCAATTTTTGATATTCTCACTTCATCAATATCCCCGTAAAAATTTGAAAGTCTCACATAATCGATTATCCGTGCATCTTTTCCTATTAACAATTTGTATTCATTAGAAATATCAAATATACCGGGAAACTCCGCTTGGGTGACAAGTTTACTGTCGACGTACAGTTTGATTAGATCATTTTCGGCGTCCCGCACAAGTGCAATATGATGCCAAACATCCGGTTTAAGTCCCTTATCCGTCATAATAAATGATTCAACCCCGTTCGCAGCCTCTATATATCCTTCGATCATTCTTGCCGATGTGGAATACCTTAAATGCCATTTGCCTTTTGTTTTTCTTCTGTATCCCTGAGTAATAAAAACCATATCCTTGTCCTGATAGCCATCTGTCAGTCTGTACCACATTTCGATAGTAAAACTTTCATTATTTTTACCTATTTTTATATTATCCACCTCAACTGCCGTGAACCTTCCGTCAAAAGACAAAGCTTTTCCGAACCTCCCGTCGTTTATCCATTCAGGCTCTATTATATCACCGTCTTTGTTATTTGCCGTCTCGTCATATATGACCTCGCCTTTACCTTCATTAAAATGCCATAATATCATAGAAGTACTGTCAGGAATATTTTCTCCTGAGAGGGGTGGTGAAACATTTATAACATCACTTGGATAACTTTCTTTTTCGTCTATATCAACTGCCTTTATTCTATAAAAATATACCGTGCCTTTTTCAAAAGTTTTGTCAACAAATGTTGTCTTTGGATGAATAGTTATCCCGATAGAATCAAAAAAAGTCGGAGCAAAGTATCTTTCAGTATTTCTGTAGATTTTGTAATATTTAACATCCCATTCATTATTTGGAGACCAGCCTAAATTTACTTCCGATTCATCTGCAAAACCGGCAAGATTTTTCGGAGATAGAGGAGGAACTTCCCTCACGTCCACAGACATTTTCACCCTGACCATCATATTAAAATCTGCAAGAGATTTTTTTGTAGTATCATTTTCAATAACATCGTAAATCGCAAGATGGTCCATTTGATACCATCCTGAAGTAACAGAAGAAGGTCCGAAAAGTGCCCAGGTATTATCTAAATAAGGTTGTGAATTATCCAGTCCAATATATATTGAACTCATACCGGGGTGAACAACTCCTGCATAAAAACTCCCGCTTAAATTTGTAAGTTCATTTTCATAAGGAGTTAAATCTATTGTAATCCACATTTCGCCTATTGCCGGAGGTGTAACGGTTATAGGGGTGATAACATCCTCTCCGGGAGAATTATTAAAACCTTTATCGTCCCATATATGAAACTCAAATTCTTCCTGTTCTGAAGAATATATATACATTCTTGCATTCAGAATTTTTGCTGCGTCAGAGGGAGAAGTAAATTTTACTGCCCATCCGAAACCGGGAGTAAAATCACCGAATCCCAAGAAGTATGCCTCGCCTGAGAAGGGATCGGGAGTCCCGTCATCATAACCCAAATCCAGAACGAGATTGCTCTGAATAGCAGTTGCGTCATAAGAAAATGAAGTTTTGGAACGGGATGAATTTATTACTACAAATATGACTCTGGATACCGATTTGCCGAATTCGCCCTCACTAAATACAACTCCGGTTTCAACATCTTTTATTCCGACAAAATCAATCCCATACTCAACTGCTTTAACTACTATGTTATCTCCATCAAACTTTACCTTCAAAGAATCAGCAGATGAAAACTGGATATATTTATAAGCATATTCCTTTAAACTTAAATCTTCATTTCTAACGGGGTACTGGAAGTGGTCTTCATGAAGTACTGCTTGTATCTCTTTTTGTTCATTCAGATAGCCATATTTTTCATTCACCGTTCTGTCATTTATATAGTTTACCAGTGCAAAGTTTTCTAAGATGTCTCTGAATGTATCATTTGAATTAATGGTTCCCAGAGCATCATCAATTCCGCTTATTCCTTTTCTTGGTGACTGCACCAGATTTTTTATGAAGTCATCACCATACTGCTCCCAGAGATAAAATGTAAAAAGCCCCAGTTTTTGATAATCCTTAATTACCTCCTCATTTATTGTTCCCTCCAGATTGGAGACAATTTCAGTCAGGTCTCTATTAGTATCAGCCAGATATCCCGATACATTTTCAACACCGAAACCGCATAGATACTGTGCATAGACCGAAAGACCCTCATTCACCCAAGTCTCTTCATCCTTATCGTAATTATAATGTATGAGATGCTGGTATTCGTGTGAAATAGTTTCTTGAGCTCCCTTTGAATTATAGCTGTCAGTACCACGGTATATTGAGGGATAAGTATCTATATATATCATATCCCTTTTATTGCTGTTTTCGTTATCCAGAATTTGGTCAATAAGAGAAAAATACCCAGCCATATATGCCCCGCCTGTCCATCCGTCACGAATATCAAGGAACAAAATATCTAATTTGCCATCACCATCTATATTGGGTGGAACACCGAAGTATTCCTTTTCAACGTCAATTATTCCGACTGATGGATTTCTTGAATTCGGTGTTGAATTTTCAAAGACCTCTATCATATCTGCAATAACTTCCTCCGAAACATGATTATTCATTATCTCTGTTTTTTCCACCCAGATATTAACATAGTTCCCCCTTCCCCTGAGTTCTGCTGACAGCACATAAAAAGTATTTTCAGGCAAATCATAAGCAAAGAAGCGGGTGGAATCACCAATTGCAAAAACCTTCTTCAAAGCCGTACTCTTCCTGAATGCTCTCATTTCTTCATATATCTCCGGATGAAGCCGCTTTGTATTTTCTTCTATTTTTTTAATAAATTCTTTATCCGAAAATAAATGCGTCCCGCAGTAAGAGCGAAAAACCTTATCCGTTCCTATGAGTTTCCCGTCACGAAGTTCCCTGATTATCTGAAATGCAAACGCATTTTCAGCTATAAAAAGAAAAAGTAATAAATACTTAATAAATCTCATAATTATTGAAAATAAATATCTGTGTTATATTTATATTAATTGTGTATAAAATTTTCTAACAGGTTGAAAAAAAATGTCTTGTAAAATTATATAAAAAATAATTTAAGTAAATTAAATCATAAATCCAATAATTAATTTTCATTGAATTTATAACTAATTTGCTATTTTTCAACTATAATTTTAAGATATAAAATATTTACTTGTATTTTATAAATGTTATTTTTAATTTATAAAAGTAAATTATTCAAATAAAAGGAGACCTTGATGAAGAACAAGAGATTTATTTTTATTACAGTTATATTAATTGCTTTGACATTTGTTGGAACAAAAGTCTTCGGAATATTTTCCGATTCTGATATGTATGTAAAAATGCGCGTGTTTACCGAGATATTGACTGATATAAAGGATTATTATGTAGATGAAAAAAATCCTTCCAAATTATTAGATAATGCAATCAATGGAATGTTAAAGGATTTGGACCCTCACACCGTACTTCTTCCTCCTGAGCGTTCACAGGATATGGACGAAAGATTTCAGGGATTTGGCGGAATAGGTATAATGTTCAGGGTTATCGATGAGAAGATTACCATACTTGATGTTTTCAGGGACGGTCCCTGTGATAAACTCGGTCTTAAGCGTGGGGACCGGATTGTTGAAATAGAAGGCGAATCTGCAATAGGAATCGACCAGAATGATGTTCCACCCAAACTCAAAGGAATTCCCGGAACAGGTGTAGATGTTAAAGTAGAAAGACCTGGATGGGATGAACCCAGACCCTTTACTATTATCAGAGAAAGGATTCCACCTGAGTCTGTATCCCATATATTTATGTTAGATGATGAAATCGGTTATATTGAAATGGAAAAATTCTCCAGGACCACTGTTGAAGAGCTTGATAGAGCCCTGAAAATCCTTAAAGAAAGGAATATGAAAAAACTGGTATTGGATTTAAGGCGTAATCCGGGTGGTTATCTTCCTATCTCCGTCGGTGTTTCTGACAAGTTTCTTCCCGGTGGTAAAAAAATCGTCTACACAAAAGGAAGAACAAGAGACTCGATGAAGGAATTTCATTCAACCGACAAGACTACACATCCACTTTTACCAATGATTATATTAATAGGTCGGAATAGTGCAAGTGCATCGGAGATTGTTTCTGGTGCGCTCCAGGACTGGGACAGAGCATTAATAGTCGGTGAAAGGTCATTTGGAAAAGCACTTGTTCAAACTCCGTTTAAACTTAGGGATGATTCAAGATTGCTGCTCACTACTGCAAGATATTATACCCCGAATGGTAGACTTATACAAAAGAAATACGAAGGTAAGACATTAGAACAATATTACAGGGATTCCCATAATCCAGACCTTCCGGAGAATGAAGATAATGCAAAAAATGACAGTTTAAAATTTAAAACCTTCGGCGGGAGGATTGTCTTCGGGGGAGGAGGGATTTCTCCCGACATTACTATAAAATATACACTCCCTATTGATACAAGTTTTTACAAACTTTTAAGAAAATTGGAC
>JAUVVT010000193.1 GCA_030604505.1 bacterium
AAGATGCAGATATTTTAATGTTAAACCAACATTTAGATTTTCACGCACCTTTGTTCCATAAGACAAACCGACAGCCATATTATATGCAGAAAATGTCCCTAATTCCTGATTATGCTCACTCATCCACACCTGTTCGCCAAGATTAAGATAGGTAGCACTGATTCCAAATGTCCCAATATCTTCAACATTATGAACATAAGCGGCGAAATCATAGTAAAGGTCACTCAGATTAAACTGCGGCAGCCAATTTGAATGCATAATTGAGAATTCTTGACCTTCAAGATTTGCAAGTCCCGCAGGATTCCAGAAAACAGCCGTTGCATCATTAGCAATAGCAGCATTCGCCTCTCCCATTCCACCCGCTCTCGCTCCGGGAGAGATTAATAAAAACTCCGCACCTGCTTCACCCTGTGCGAAAACATTTCCTGTTAATATGGCAAAAAATATCACCACTACTGTCAGTATTTTGATACTATTCATCACATTTCCTCCTTAGAAATTTTTATTTTTATGTAATTTTTTCCTCTGATGAAAAACAAAACATAAATTTTGTTTCTTAATTAATTGTTTTAATAAAACTTAAATTAAAATACTGCAAATGTCTCCTTCTTTTTATTTTTTTATAACACTCCAGATTAATTTATGCAAACTTTTTCCCTTATAAATAATATTAATACTGCAAAAATAATACCATATCTATCTTAAAACAACAAGTTTTCCAATAGACTCTGCGGTTTTTATTTCGTTATCTATCTCGGATTTCGCTATTATCTTAAAAAAGTAAATCCCATTAGCAAGTTTGCTTCCGTCATCATCTCTTCCATCCCACGGTTCAGAAACGTAATACCCCGGTTTTTCAATTATTATGTCTTCTATCTTCTTTATTAACCTGCCCGATACAGTATATATCTTTATCGTTATATCCGATATTGAACTAAACGGCTGATTTATTTCAAATGTAAATTGAGTATCATCAGAAAACGGATTCGGATAATTAAATATTTCTTTTACTGCAAATTCCTCTTGTGAATAAATCGTAAATTCAGCAAAAGATACGGAAGAATTATTGAAATTGTCCCATGCCTTTAACTTTGCAATATGACCGCCTTTATTTAAACTGAGTAGGGGATATTTTACTTCACCTTCCGTAAAACTCCCTTCTTTATAAACAAAATTTTCGGTCAAATCAATCCTGTTTCTCGTATTTTCATCAATTATTAATTCAATTTTATGACCTATCTCACCGGTTATATTAATACCATTCTCATCAGAGATGGCGGCAGTAAAAACTGGATTTTCGGGGACAAAATCACCCGGAACAAAATTAATGCCTTCAAAACCGATTTCCATTTCGGGCCCCTTAAAATCATTTTCGACATCAGCGGTCCCACCGACATTAATATCTTCAAGATACCCTGCACCATCGGTGTTTTCATTATGAAAATAGATGCTGACCCTTCCGTTTTTACCGCCGTAAGTAATGTCTTTCGGAACAATAAAACCAAGATTAAATTCACCGTTATCGCTGCTTTCAATGGTATTTGTCCCTCTAAAAATAGGAACGCCCGGAAGTTTATAAGGAACCTGAACATCATTTTCCATAATATGAAATTTGTCCTGTTTTGTATCAAAGCACAACAGGGATATTTTACCTTCAAAATCGCTCCATCTCTTGTCATCTTTTAATATATTCCCTGCAACAGTAACCGTGGCAAGTGCTTTCATAGTATCGGGACTTATCTTTACTGTGCTTGTTCTATGTGTTGGCAGCGATAATCTTAAAGTCGGGTCGCAAAAAAGATGGAATTTTTCGTTATTAACTAAACTCCCTAACAGCATTCCCTTTGCACTAACCACTGCGTTACCAAGCCGCTGGGTCGGGATCTCTTCAAAAAGATTCGAGTAAAAATTCTGAGCAAGATTAAAATTCTGCGACGCAAATACTTCCCTTGCAGCGGTAAAAAGACCGATTGCTCCTGAATTTTCCTTGACCAGGAGTTCTTCGGCAAACGTCTTTAAATCGGGCTGGTCATATTTTCCAAATGCACAGGTCGCAGGATAAAAGAAAAAGAGCTTCCTGCCATTTTCGATTAAAGGAAGGTCTTCTGCCATATTCAAAACCCGCTCCTGAGCAAGCACCTTATAGCTTCCGTGTCCGACGTAGCTTATTATTGAACTGCCCTGATTTATCTGGTCTATAAAATCTTTCTCTGCTGCGGGCTTTATTATCCCGGTTGTAGTGATGCTTTTTTCACCAGGATAATCCATCAAATAAATTTTTCTTCTATTTAAAATTTTAGGAACATAATGAGCTTCAGCCAAAGCTTCAGACTGGTCGGTGTGAATTCTCTGCGTATTGTCGCCGGGTGTAAGTTCATCATCTGCCACGAATGTAATCGTATTCCTCCAGAAACCAAACTCCGGAGCCCCCTCATAATCTATCAATTTGCTTATTACAGATGCTGCTTCCCCTTTAGAAGACACCGGCAGTCTTCCAACAGCCATATCCATTAATTTGTCATCTCCTTCAACATAAACATACCAGTCATCTGTGCACCTGGAGTATAATTCATTATCACTATCTATCTCAAACGGTGGAATAAAATTTTTGTTTTCTTTATTTAAAATATTTTTAAAATCATAACTGCCATCACCTATTAAAAGAACATATCCCGGAGGATTACCTCCATTATCTCTCCAGTTTAAATACGCAAATCTCAAAAAATCCCTTACGGCAGCAGGATCCGTCAAACCGCAGGAAAACTCATCATATATATTGGATACCTTTACTGCTTCGGTTTTCAGTCCATTGTTTGATTCACGGAATTCTTTTAAGTTCAAAGCATAATCATAAAAATCGTCGTGAGTGATTATTATGAAATCCGCTGCTCTGCCCCTGCTTCGAAGGTCAGAATTTTCATCCTTTACGATATTAACAGGCAGCATAAATCCGCTCTTCTCTGCTGCAGCATATATTTTCTTTTGTTCATCTGAAACATCGCCAAATGTAATCTTATCTCTGCTTTTTTCAAAATCGGTAATTCTCTCTACATTAGAAAAATTTGTTACATCAAAAATCCACAGGTCGCTTCCGCTAAATCCTGAAACTGAATATTCCACCGTTCCATTTATTCCCGAAGAATTAAAAAAGAGAAGATTATTTTCAGCAATAAAGTTTCTCAAATATTCGATTTCAACCCAGTCAATATATGTTCTGCCTTCAGGAACAGTGCTGTTATATTTAAATAAAAGCTTACTTTCAGAGCCGGTAAGGTTTACATTTACTTCTTTTGTAAAAACCGATTCACCAAAACCCCAAAAGGACATCTCACCGATTTTCTCATTACTTTCATAGATGGTAAAATTGTGTCCGCCTGCCGAGCCTCCTTTAAAAGCAATTTTATGTTTAATTTCTTCCCCTGCATACCCGGGGAGCTGTAATTTCATCTCCTTCGTTTCACCGTTTCTGAATTCAATTCCATACCACTGAAGACCTGAATGATGGAAATTATTAAGCTCTTCCTCCACAAAAATACGCCATCTGAAGTTTACCGGTTTAACAGGACTCTCATCTTCAATCGATTTTCTAACATTCATCCTTTTACCCTTCTTCGTGCCGCCGAATGTGAGCCAGTAAATATTTTCATCCTGATAATGATTGATGTAATGTTTCGGTTCGGTCTCGGAATAATCCCATCCAAAAGTCGGAATACCATAAAAAAGAATAAAATCATTATCGTCAAATTTCTTATCACCTTCACCGTGGACATAAATGCTGGTTTCAATCAAACCATCTGCCCTTGGATGATTTATATCCTGTGGGAGTTCCCTGCCGCCGTTATTATAAATCCTGATAGTCGTCGCGTCAACACCGGATAAATTTATATTCTTAGAACTTAAATAATCTTTGTCGAGTATATATATATCTTCTTTATCAACGGTTATCTTATACCATTCTCCCTCATCCTGACCGCTCCTTTTTAATATCCTCTTCTCATACACGGTTCTCCAGTTTCTGCATTCTTCGTAATTTATTATTAAATTCTTATATACATTTTCAAAAGCATCATCAGAATCGGTTAAACTCCCGTTATAAGATTCATCCGTATTTAAAAAATTCACTCCAATCTTTATCCTTTTATAAATCCTCGATAAATCTTTCTGGGGATAATAATCAACAGGATAAATAGAGATTCCCTGAACCCTCTGACTTCTTAAAAATTTTGGCTTTTCCGTATTGTATATACTATTATATATCCATCTGTCCAGTCTATAAACATCCTCATCAATAAGAAAATCTTCTACAGCAATATCATCATTTCTCTTAATAGATGGTACCGGCAGTACGGTCACATTTTCTTCATAAAATTCACTTTCCAGAACATTTATCTCGACAGAAGCTCCGGGAGGAATACCGACAAAAACACATCTTTCCGGGAGCATAGGACTGCCTGACTCTTCAGAATAACTGCAGTTGGAAATACTATAAAAAATAAATTGTCTATTTTTCTGATTCATATATTCTTTTTTTATCTTGGGATAATATTCAAAAATCACCCCATTTTTATCCGATTCCAAAATCTTTATATCTCCATTAAATAAAACACCATCCTGCTGACAGCTTGAGTATTCAAAAAATATAAATAACAAACTTGTTAAAAAAATTAAACTAATAACAATATTTTTCATAAAGAAAATTTTGAGCCTATAAAAAAAACCGAAAGCTAAAAACTTTAAAATTTTTAACTTTCGGTTTCTAAAAAATAAAAAAGTCCGGTAAAAATTTATTTTAAAGCTTTTAGCGAAAACTGAACACTATTTGAATTATAACTCTTAAAATAAAATTTTATCGAACTTTTATAGGCGAACCTTTTTTCTGTAATTTTCTATTACTATTATCGGCAGTAAATTTTTAATCTTTACGATAAACAATTTAATACTTCGTATTTAAAAGTCAAGTATTTTTTTCAAAAATTTAATTTATTACAATATTTTTCAGAACTTTGGCAAATTTATTATATATAGTTTTAGTTGAAGTAACCTAAACCTGTCATCCTGCCTGTCCCGATACTTCGGGGAACTTGTTTCAGGATCTACTTGTTTC
>JAUVVT010000126.1 GCA_030604505.1 bacterium
AAAATGTAAATGAAACGGAAAATCTTAGTGCTGACTATTTAAAACAGATTGAAGAATTTATGAAGAAACTGGATTTAATTAACTATGAGATATTGAATTCTGAAAAGAGACACAGAGAGATAGAGAATGAAATATCCGTCAGTGAGTTTGATGTAAAGAAAGATAAAGAGCAGCTGGCAAAAATGGAAAAAGAACGCAAGCAACTTGAGATTTTTGATGTTGATAAGGGTGAATTTGAAAAACAGAATGCTGAATTGAAGATGTTAAAAGAGGAACAGACCCGCCTTCAGGTTGAAATAGAAAAATTAAAGATTCAGGACGATCAACTCGAAGAAAGTAGGAAAATCCTTGAAACTGCTGCAAATGAGGAAAACCTGAGATTGGTGAAGTTTCAGGAAGAGTTTAAAAGAGTTGAAATTGATTATAATAGGAATGTTGAACTTGGTACTGAATATAAAAGAAAAATTCAATCGGGAAAGAAATCGATTCTAAAAATAAACGAAGAGATAAAGGAATGGGAGGAAAAAGGAGAAGAATCTCGGGAGAAGATTAATAAATTAACCGAAACAAAATCAGAATTTGAGGAAAAGGTCAATAATGTCAGAAGTAAGCAGGCAAATCTCAAAAACGAAATATTAGAAGAGGAGAAGATATTAAAAGGGCAAAGATATCAAAAAGAAAAAAGAGCTAATGAAATTTTTGAAGCTGAAGTAGAATTAACAAAGCTTGAGCAGGAAGAGAAAACATTGATGGAAAAAATCGGTACTTCCATCTCGGAGATTTCAGAGGCTGATAGATTAGAAGAAACCGAAATTGAATTAAAGAGAAATATTATCGAAGCATTGCAGGAAAAATTAAATAAGCTTGGTCAGATAAACTTTGCCGCCTTAGAAGAATATCAGGAAGAAAAGGAGAGATATGATAACTTGGTAAACCAGAGAAACGATATTATTAATGCAGAAGAAACTTTAATAGAAACTATTCATAAGATTAATGATACTGCCCGTGAGAAATTTATTGAGACATTTGAGAAAATAAGGATGAGCTTCAGAGATGTTTATACAAAGTTTTTTGAAGATGGAGAAGCAGATTTATTGCTAACCGAGGATTCCGATCCCCTTGAGGCTAAAATTGGGATTGTTTCAAGACCTTCAGGTAAAAAGCTTAATTCAATATCTCTCCTTTCAGCTGGAGAAAAGGCTCTGACTGCAATAGCATTATTGATGTCTATATATATGGTTAAACCGAGCCCATTTTGTGTGTTAGATGAAGTTGATGCTCCACTCGATGATTCAAATATCGAAAGATTTACAAATGTTTTAAGGCTCTTTTCGAAGCATACTCAATTTATTGTTGTTACTCATAATAAAAAGACTATGGAATCAGCAAATTTTATCTATGGGGTTACTATGGAAGAAAGAGGGATTTCTAAAATTGTTTCAACCAAACTTGTATAATTTACCTGATCGATACTGAAAAAACTACTTTATCTTTTGTTTTATACCTGACGTTTAAATTATCTTAAAGATTAGAATTGTAATGAAATAAAAATGGAGGAAATATTAAAATGGCATTAGAATTTACGGATGAAAATTTCCAGTCTGAAGTATTGGAATCGGATATACCTGTACTTGTGGATTTCTGGGCAGAATGGTGTGCCCCCTGTATAATGCTTGCACCTATTATTGAGGAAATAGGTAATGAGTATAACGATAAGATTAAGGTAGGCAGATTGGATGTTGACAGTAATCAAAGTACTGCTGTTAAATATGGAATAAGAAGTATTCCGAGTCTTCTTTTCTTTAAAAACGGAGAAGTAGTAGAGCAAATAGTAGGAATGCAGCCCAAAGAAAATATTGTTAAAAAATTGAATTTATAAAATAGATAAAAACACCTTTATAATATTACAAATATTATTGAGTAATCTTTCATTTGATTATAAAAAGCTCTTTATTTTAAATCTTTACTTCTTGGAATGCTGTTGAATTCGCGGGCAGGTTTTATATAGTATGTTTTTTTGGTTTTGTTATAAGTTTTTTAATTATATAATCAAGATGCCTGACTGATTAAGGCGGGTTTTATTCGATAAAGACTCTTTGGCACCTTCTAAAAACAAAGAACGCCATTTATAAAATTGGCTTTGACTAATACTGTGATTCCGGCAAAGTTCAGCTACAGACATTTCTCCTTTTATACCTTGTAAAATGATAGACATCTTATATTCTGCTGAAAATTTACATCCGGTCATTTTTTATAACCTTTTTGTCTTAATCAATTATAATCGGGCAATATATCTTTCGAAAACAAATATTTGTACATCTCTTAAAAGTGATAATATAAATATTAAATAGTAAGTTTACAAATTCCTGCATCTTACAAAATTTCGATGGTAGATTTGTCAGGAACAAAAAAGCCGAAAATATTACTGAATGTCTTCTTTTCCCAATTTGGGCATTCGTCTATTGAGTCAAGTATATATTTTGGGCTTAAATATCTTTTACAATGTGGATTATAGTTTCCATCACGGAAAAAGTGTTTGCAGGTCTTGCAATTTTTTATGTTAATTCTAAACATGGCCATCCTATGATAAATATTTCTCTTTATTATATATATCGGAATCTTATTTTATAAGTATTAATTTTAGCCTGTTTAAACATATTAAACTTCTTCTATCTTATTATATTGCAAATACAATGCCAAATGAAACATATGTTATTATTTAAATATTGTTAAAACTCAATTTTTAATATACTTAAGTAAATTCTATATATGTATTTCTAATTAAAATTTTTTAGTTAATAAGGAAAAATTTTCAAGAATCTTTCGATAGCTGAAGATTGTGATACTAAAAAAATAGCAAAATTCAGTATTTTACGCAAGCGATGAGATTTCTTGTAGTTTTATATAAACAAATGACAGTCTGCCCATACAAATGGATTATTTATTTTATTTATCGGGATTTTTTGGTAGCTATAATAAATAGTCAAAAAAAGATTTATTTTTATGAAACTTTTTTTTAAAAAAAATGTAAAACTAAGTAAGAACTGTAATTTCCTTGTTTTTTAATGTTTTAGAATGAGTAAAAATGTTAGAAGTATTTGAAAAAATTAGTAATATCATTTCGGAGTTTGAGATTGGAGTACTTCTTGTTGGTAAAGACCAAAGAATTTGGTGGGCAAACGATTATGTTTTAAAAAAGTATGAATCTAAAGGAAATTTAATTGGTAAGAATTATGATGTTGTAATGGAATGCGATGATAATTGTAAAGACGTTTTAAATTCTTCTTTTTCTTCAAATGAAATTAAAAGGATTATATTACCTTTTAAATCAAATGAAGACCAGATTGAATACTGCCGAATTATATTTATTCCTATTAAAGAGGGAAATAGGAGTATAGAACAGGTTCTTTTATTAATAATAAATCTCTCCAAAAGTGAAAAGACCGCTTATGAGATTTTTGAACTAAACAAATTTCTTTCAAATGTTGTTCTTAATTCCGCAGACGCAATAATAAGTTTAGACTGTCAGGGGAGGATAAAAAGCTGGAACAAAGGAGCAGAAACAATCTTTGAGTATAAGTCAAACGAAGTAATTGGGAGAAAGCTTGATTTCTTGTTTCCCAGAAGTCTTATTGAAGAAGGAGAACCGGAGTGGATTGAAAAGGTTGTTTTGGAGAATAACGCTATTGTAAATTATGAAACAGAAAGGATTACAAAGTCCGAAAGGGCAATTATTGCCAGCGTTACAAGAACACTTTTAAAAAATGAAGAAAATGAAATAGTTGGATTTTCAGAAATAATAAAAGATATTACCGATGGGAAAAAAATAGAGGAAGAATTAAAAAACACAGTAGAAGAACTATCAAAGCTTAATCAAATAGCAGAATTTATTCACAGTACACATAATATCGATGAATTATTGAATTTGATGCTCACCGGTGTTACTGCCGGAGAAGGTTTCAGATTTAATAGGGCATTTCTTTTTTTGTATAATGAGGATAAAAAAGTTCTTGAAGGTACGAATGCAATTGGTCCTTCAAATCCCGAAGAAGCAGGAAAGATATGGTCTTCACTTGGAAAATCCAAATCCCTCAAAGATATTTTAAGTCTTTATAAAGACAATGTAGATAAGACCGATATAGAAATAAAAAAGATAGTACAAAATATAAAAATAGACATATCAAATAATAATAATATTCTTTGTAAGGCTTTCAATACAGGACAGCATTTCATCGTAGAAAAAGATAAAGCTTTTGATAATGAAACTTTGAATCTATTAAAAGAATTAAATACCGATCACTTTATAGTAATTCCTTTAATTGGCAGAAAAAATTCAATTGGGGTTCTTGTTGTTGATAATGCTATTTCAAAAGCGAGAATACATGAAGAAGAGATTGGACTGATGCGTCTGTTTGCCCGTCAGTCAAGTCTTGCAATTGAGAATGCAAAACTTTATAATAGTATTGAGGAAAAGCTAAATTTACTTAGCAAGGCATATTTAGACCTTGAAAACAGCCAGAAAAAATTAATAGAAGCAGAAAGACTTGCGGGAGTCGGTGCGGTTACCGCCAAAATCGCACATGAAATAAGAAATCCTTTAGCATCGATCGGTGGATTTGTAAGGATTGTTAAGGAAAATCTAAAAGATGATGATATTAATTTAGATAGTATCAATATCGTTGTTGAAGAGGTTTCCAGATTAGAAAAAATTCTTGCTGATATTGTAAGCTTTATAAAACCAAAAACTATTTCCGAAAAAAAGATAGGTAATCTCAATGATACAATTGAAAAAAATCTCAAAATAATGAGTGAAGAATTTAGTGAGAATAAAATAATACTTGAAAAATACCTTTTTAATGACCTGCCGGAGTTATATTATGATGACTGGGAAATCTCTCAGGTGCTGTTGAATTTATTCAGAAATGCAATTCAGGCGATGTCTTCAAGCGGGAAACTTACTATAAGAAGATATTTATCTGATGATATGGTTAAAGTAGAAGTAGAAGACAGTGGGAAAGGGATTCCTGAAAATATTATAAAAGAAGTCTTTAACCCGTTTTTTACTACAAAATCTAAAGGAATGGGACTTGGTCTTCCTATCTGTAAACAAATCTTGTCAAATCATAAATTTGATATTGATATTAGAAGTGAATTAAACAAGGGGACTATCTTTACACTTAATTTCCCGCTTATTAATAATACTAAACAACAAAATTTAGATTTTTAAGAAAAATGGAGGTATTAAATTGGCAAAGTTATTAATTGTTGAAGATGAAAAAAATCTTAGAACTCTTTATGAGAAAGAGTTTAAAAATGACGGATATGAAGTTTTTTTAGCTGCTGAGGGTAATGAAGCATTAGACATAGTTGAAAAAGAATCTCCAGACTTGGTTATTATGGATATTAGAATGCCTGAAATGGATGGAATTGAGGCTATAAAAGAAATATTAAACAAAAATAAAAATATCTCAATAATAATAAATTCTGCCTATTCAAGCTATATGGATAATTTTGTAAGCTGGGCAGCAAAAGCGTACGTTATTAAATCTTCAGATCTTACTGAATTAAAATCTAAAGTGAAAGAATTTATTAATGCCTAAAGTTTTTATATAATTTAAAACTTAATGTGCCTTCGTTATTCCTGCATTCTTGAATACATTACCGATGTTTGAAAATAAAATTACCTGTTTTATTTTTTGAGTACCTTAAATTATCCACATTATCTTAAGTAATATTTTATAAAATCATCATAATTATACAATATAATATAAAAATTAAAAATTAAGATTTATTTTGCAAGAAAGATAAAATTATCGGAAATGTAAAAATAATATTGACATAGTGGGAAAATTTTATTAAATTTAGTAAAAATCATAAATTATCTTAATCCGTGAATTTCATTTTTTATATTTGACAAGATTTGGTCGTAATTGTAGTAACGATTCTTTGAATTTATTCTACTGCGATTAAATGTTACTTTTTTATCGATTGAGATTTTATTAAATTAGAATGAAAGTTATAGAGAGAATAGCGTTAATAGTTGTATTTCTTTTCTTGTCTATTGAAACAGGGATACTTTCTCAAGGAATAGCAAAAGATGATATTTCCGATTCTTCATATATAATATCCAATGACAGGATTCCTTATAATATACAACATATAAAACGTAGTGATACTCCTTATGCGATTTTAG
>JAUVVT010000138.1 GCA_030604505.1 bacterium
AATACATTCTGAATCTTGCACATCAGCTTGACTATCCCTTTGCTTCGGATTTATATTATTCTCCAACCTGGCAGGGCATTCTCCGTCGTAAAGACAAAATGATGGGAGTAAGAAATGTTCAGTCATACATACATAGACCAAAAGAAGAACTTTATGACCTCGAAAAGGATAAAAATGAAATAAACAATGTTGCTAAAAATCCGCAATATGCAGGTGTACTCGCTGATTTACGAAAGAGACTTCGAAGATTCCAGGAAGAGACTAAAGACCCCTGGATTGTCAAATATGAATATGAATAAAAATTTTAACCTGAAGTTTGCGATACAAAAATTAATATTGGTAGAGGCAAAGCATTAAACCAAAAAATTTTCAAAAAATTTACACCGTAAACAAAAAAATGCTTCGCCCATTCTTCCCGAAGAACCAAAAATCAAATAATATAACCATGAAAAGCAAAAAGAATTATACTATAACAAATATAGGAGGTTATTATGTGCTGTTTTTGCAATGTAAATAGAAGGAAATTTTTAAGCCTGACGACGACAGGAATTGCCACAGCAGGCATTTCTCTTAAATCACCTTTTTTTTCAGCCGAAAAAGAAGAATGGGACCCGGACAAACCGCCCGTAAAGACAGGAAGAAACTTGACTGTACAGCCGGTTCTAATATATAATATTTTCGACAGGATACCAAAAAGGTCCTGGAGACCGTGGGGCGGTCTGCATGACGAGGATGATGTAGCCGAAGAGATGAATAGAATATCGGAAGAACTTAAACAAATGTTAAAAAACTCCGATTTTCCTTTAAAAATACTGCCGCTTGTTAAAGTTAAAACCGCTGAAGAAGCATCAAAGGTGAGAGATAGTGAATATGATGTAATGTTAGTCTATCCTGCTATTACTCGTAATGTGGGAGTTCTTGATGCATGTGTATCCGAAAATAGAAATAATTTAATATTTGTGCGCCACAAATCAGGTCCCGTTTATCAATGGTATGAAATTGTCCACTGCAGGTTTTTAAGAAGAGGAGGAAAGGGATACAACCTTAATTCATACAGGTATCCGGGAGGTATGGATATTTATGACGTCGTGGTTGATGACCATAATGAGGTCCTGTGGAGACTCCGCGCACTGTATGGAGTTAAGAACTTTATCGGCAGGAGAATAGTTACACTCGGTCCGGCAGGAGGATGGGGTTTTGCATCAGCACCGGAAGTCGCCCGGGAAAAATTTAAACTCGATATTCAGGAAGTCAGTTACAAGGAATTAGAACAGCGTATTAAAACTGCAAGAAAAGATAAAAACCTTGTTGCAGTGGCTGAAAAGCAGACCGAAAAATACCTTGCATTGCCGCATACCACACTAAAAACCGATAAACAGTTTGTTATAAACGCTTTTATTCTTTACGGCATAATTAAAGATTTTATGAGGGAGTATGATTCGAAGGCATTTACAATTCGAGGTTGTATGAGTACGGTCATACCGATAGCCGAAACGACTGCCTGTCTGCCGTTGAGTTTGATAAATGACGAGGGATACCTTGCTTTTTGTGAATCCGATTTTAATGTTATACCATCAGGAATACTCCTGCACTATATATCCGGAAAGCCGGTATTTCTAAATGACCCGACATTTCCGCACGATGGCGTTGTAACCGCGGCTCACTGCACGGCGCCCCGAAGGATGGACGGAAATAATTATGCCCCTGCAAAAGTAATGACACACTATGAATCTGACTACGGTGCCACACCTAAGGTTGAATTAGCAAAGGGAGAAACATTGACAATGATATGTCCCGACTCCATACAGGAAAGGTGGATTGGTTTTAAAGGCACGGTGGAAAGCAGTCCGTTTTATGATATATGCCGTTCGCAGTATGATGTTAAAATTGATGGCGACTGGGAAAAACTCCTTGAAGATATGAGAGGATTTCACTGGATGATGGCGCTGGGTGATTATACAAGAGAAACTGGATATGCAGTGAAAAAAATTGGTCTTGAGTGGCTAAATACATCAAAACTGTAATTTGCATATATTTATAATAAAAACGAATAGATGGAATAAGGAAAACTTTGTCTTAAAACGTATGTAAAAATCCTTTCAAGCCGATAATTGCGGAATAACACATAAATAATGAAAAAATCAAAGTGGTTGCAAGGGCAGTATTCATAAGTATTCCATTTTTATATTTTCCGACAATCTTTTTATTATTCAGTAATATGATTAGAAATATTGTAATCAGAGGCATTACAACGGGACTTACTGCTTGAGAGGCGATCATGATTAACACCGGTTTACCACCAAAAACAGGAACGACCAAACCATTTAATGCCATGAGAAAAACTATAACTCTAAATAATTTTCTCTTCATATTTCTTTGAATATTCATATAATCACAAATCAGCCATGGAAGGAGGACAAAGTTTGGGAAAAGGGAAGATAGTCCCGCACAGATTATACCGGTCACAAAAATAGAAACGGCAAACCTGCCTGCAAGCGGTTCAAGAGAATGAACCATATCAATTGCCTTATCAACTTCTATTCCCCTTGGAAACATAGTTCCGGCGGCAGTTGCCATTATCGCTGCACTCACCAAAAACGTAAGAACCATAGAAATAATAGCATCTCTGTTTTCTAAATCAAAATCATCCACACTCCAGCCTCTCTCATGAACAAGAATGCTCCTGGTCATGAGCACCACCGAAGCCATAGTAGTACCGACTATCCCGGCGATAATTAAGTGTGAATTTCCACCTGCTGCCACTTTGGGCACAAGCCCTTTTATCACTTCTGAAGGCTCCGGTATTACCATAAACACCGAAACAATAAAACATATACCCATTAATCCTACCATCACTGCAAGCGTCTTTAGAAAAAAATTGTGCTTCCCGTTCCAAAAAAGATAGTATAAAATCAGCGAAAAAAATATTGCGAACCAGATTGGGTCTATAACAGTATTATTTGTAGTTAGCGCCTTTGACCATTCACTGACAACATCCGAAACTATTGCCATAACTCCAATTATAGACGTAATTGAAGTTGTCATTAAAGAAAGTATTATAAAAATTGTTACCCACCTGCCGAAATAGGTTTTAAAATTATATAAAAGTGTTTGCCCGGTTATAATAGTACATTTACTGATAGCAGTAATCATTACATAAGTAAAAATGCATGACATTATCAATGCCCAGGTTAATGACATCCCATATTTTGCTCCTGATGAAACCATTGTTGTTACGCTTCCCGTACCAATTATATAACCCATAATAAATATTCCGGGACCGATAGAAGAAGCCAGTGTAATTATCTTTTTCTTAAAACCTAAAAAAGCAGAAAACTTATTATTCATAGGATTCCTGAATTAATCAAAATGTGCGATTTTTATTATTGGTAGGGGTGAACGGCCGTTCGCCCTTTCTATATTTCACGTTTCGTGATAATTTAGAAGACCATTGAGAAATGGACGTGGTAGAAAATGAATAATTGTAGGGGCGGTTCGCGAACCGCCCTTCCTCCTCTCACGCTTCTCTTACAACCTTAAATCCCATTAATCTTCCCATCTTCTCGATATCTTTCATATAATTTCCGTAATATATAACCCTGTGTAATCCATTGGTCCAGCTGTGCAAATATTCATCAACATCCAATTCCTGTTCGGTTTTGGGGTCTATAACTTTACAGACGATTTTTGTTCTGCATCCCCGTTTTTTATCGGAGTTGCCGATTATTTTAGCAGTTGAAACAAGCATCGTATCAGCATTTACAATCTTTACAGAAGTTACCACCTGACCCGCACGCATTTTAACCTGAATTGAAACACCTTTATCATCTTCCATGTGTGTTCTGATAATATAGGGAGCCGACTCACCTGATGGTCCGTCAAGCTTCGTCGCCGATACGCAGTGAGCATGAACAACAGTATTAGATTTAGTGTCAAAAAACGGGTCGGTAACAAATCCCGGTTTTCCACCTGTAAAGGATTGCATTATCAATGAAGAAAGAGTTGAGTCCAGGTCTGCCTCACACACGCCTAATAATCCTTCATCATTCAGTCTTGTCCATGTTACGCAAGGATAAGCCTTCAGGTCGCCTCTCCTGAAACCGCCAAGACAATCAATCGTTATAGCATTGGCATTTTCTTCTTTAAGAAACCTTTTTACGGCTAAGTAAAATCGATTTGCCGCTATAACATCATCCCTCGTTGGTTCAACAACCTTAACTGCATCCTTAATAAAAGTGTCTGCTTCTTTTCCTGCTTTATAAATATCAATAGAGTCGTAAAGCTCATTCAATCTTGAATAGTCCATAGGTTTAATCTCAACACCAAACTTATTATTCACCTTTTCCATAAAATCAGTTTTTTCGGTTTGACTTCTGATACGTAATATTTTCGATTGCTTCAATCTTCTCATTGCATCCATTATTCGTGCATACGGTTCAAGTTCTCCAAAATCGTAGCTGCCTATAACATCGCATCTTTTACCGTTCTGGGCTAAACCGGCGGCTGTAAGCCAGTCATGACCGCTGGCAGGTTGACTGAATAATACCGATGGATACCCGAGCTCAACAGTCCTGTTGACCAGCTCCGCCACTGTTGAAGTAAGATTAAACATAAAAATCCCGTCAACATCTCCCAGATTATCAGCAAATGCGGGAAAATCTTCAGGAACTCTTAAAAGCTCCCCACCAGCGAATTCTACATTAAAATCCCAGTCTCTTTCTTTAAATTTCCACACTTTCTTTAAGTCAGCTAACTTGTCATTGATCATTCTCATTTCAGCATCGACGTCTAAATCAGGACAGGGCCAGGAAGGAACCGGCTTTGCAAAATATACTACCTTTATAATGGTAAGGTCTCTATTATTTTTTTTACTTGCATAACTGCCGTAAGAAGGTTCAGGTGTATTCATCATACTGTTCAATGCAGCAATTCCACTAGTGCTGAGAACAGAAGATTTAATAAAATCCCTTCTTGATAAATTACAATTACACATCTTTCCCTCCATTTTTTTATTTTTTATTGTTTTTATTAATGACGTGTTATATATTAGTTAAGTGGCAAGAATTTAAAAAATTTGTTTTTAAAATTTTTTATTAAAATAATTATAATTGTAAAATATGAATTTAGGTTAATAAAATTCCCAAAGTGTCATTCCCCCCGAATATTCGGGGGGAATCCATTTCTTGCGTGTCATCATATATTAGGAATAAATGCAAATATTAATAAAACATAGTCAATTAAAACAAATTTTGCAAATAATATTATAAAAATGAAAAATTAACCGCTGAGAGTTACAAAGTGGAATAAAAATAGATGAATTAATGGATAAAAGGTAGATGCTTATTATTAAAATTGTATTATTTTATCTATGTGTTGACACTTAGTTAAAAATACTCAAGGAATAGGATGGCCTATCCCTTGAAAATTGCTTGCATAATTAAAAAAATCCTTTGTGTCGTTTTGTCAAAGTGTAATAACAACAAAGGAGGTTTCTTATGTGGTACAAGAAATCTTTAATTCTCGCAATAGCTGTTCTTTTCCTGTCTGTGTTCGCGGGATTGGGTTTTGCTCAAAATACTACTAATGTTACTCAGGCTGGTGATAATAATCAGGCTGCGATTGATCAAACTGGTGATGATAATGATGCTGCAATTGATCAGGCTGGTGTCATTTACAGGAACCCGCGGGTGTACAACGTTGATTATTCCTTTGAGTTGATTCCCGACCCTGCTAAAATTGATAGATCCAAAGACCTTAAATTGTGGATACCCATACCGCGAGAGTGGGATTCCCAGAAGGAAGTGAAGATTATCTCAGTTCAGCCGCCACCACATGCTGAATACGAAGACCCAGAGTATGGTAATCGTATGTTGTTCTGGGACTTCGGCAAGGAGCCCGAAAAGCCTTCCTACAGGGTGGACATCAAATTCCGCCTGGAAAGTTATGAGGTCGATGCGAAAATTAATCCTGAACATATAGGATCTTATGACAAGACGAGTAAAGAGTATG
>JAUVVT010000211.1 GCA_030604505.1 bacterium
AAGCTGAATTTGCAAGTTTTAACAATTTTGCAGAAAGCGGGGGGTCGATTTCAATTATTTCACCTAAATCCTTTGCACTGGAATTAGGGTCATTAATTATGTTTAATATCTGTACTACTGTCTGTTTGATCGAAGAAATCTCGGAATTATTAACCAATTCAACAATTTTGGTAATTTTACTATTTTTTTCTTCGGTTCTATCCATTTTTTATGTCCATAATATTTTTTGAATAAACTTTCCATAATTATATTTACAAATTTAATAAAACATTTTTTTTATTCCTATATAAAAATTTTATTTTTTGAAATATAATTTCATATTTTTATTCGTCCTTCGTCATTCACAAATCATTCTTCTCCCTTTCCTCTTGCCTATTCTCCTATTGCCTATTGGCTATTGCCTTTCCTCCTCTGCACATTGCTGGTCCAATCCATATACATAGATTCTAATTTCAATGGTGCTATTCCATTAAACCAAGGCACTTTCTATTTACGAAATGTTTATAAATTTTGTCACTGCAAAATTAATACAAAATGAAACTCTCGATACGAAAGCTCCGCATTAGAGACATAGAAAAAAATAAGTTTCTCTTGTTTTAGGGACATTAAGTTTGATATGGATTTGGCGGAGTTTTTAAGAACAAAAAAATAAATTTGTCGATTTTGAACTAATATAATAACCATTAATATTTTTTAATCAAAAAAAGCTTGACTATTTAATTAATATGGTTATTTTGATATAATAATTCTTTGTAAATATTAAGATTATTAAAAATTATCATTATAAATATTTTTGAACATAAAAATTTGGGTCGAAATGGATACATCTAAATTTAAGTCGGTTATTAGCAAAATAAAAACTCTCCCAACACTGCCGCAAGTTTTTTATAAAATAATTGATACTATTGAAATGCCTGATTCTTCAGCTAAAGATGTTAAAAACACAATAAAAAGAGATCAATCTGTCTCAGCACAAATTTTAAAAGTTGCAAACTCTGCATTATATGGACATTCCAGAGAAATAACAGATATCACAATGGCTACAGTTTTACTTGGTTTCGACATGATAAAAAGCATTGCCCTTAGTGTCTCCGTATTTAGTTCTTTTCCAAAAACAGAAAATAACTCCACAAGATTTGACAGAGAATTATTCTGGATTCATTCAATGGCATCTGCAGAAGCAGCAGTAATAATTGCAGATAAAATCGGTTACCAAAAAAAAGACCAGGCTTTTATAATAGGACTTATTCATGATATTGGGAAAGTGATTCTTGACTATTATTTTTCACCTGATTATAAAATAATAGTTACTAAAGTCAGACAGGAAAATTGTTTAATTAGAAATGCTGAGATAGAAACTCTGAACTTCGACCATTCTTTGACCGGAGGATGGCTCGGAGAACAATGGAAATTCCCAGAATCCATTCTAAGCAGTATCAAATTCCATCATAGAGTTAATGAAGCACCCAAAGAATTTATTGAAGAAGTTATAATAAGTCACATTGCAGATATTATTGCAAGGTCTGCTGAAATCGGAAGCGGAGGAGATTATAATATTCCAAAGATTTCCGACATCGTTTTTAAAAAAACTGACCTTAACCAGGAAGTCATTGAACTCATTGTTCAGCAACTTATTACTAAGAAAACTGAAATAGAAGAATTTTTCGAACTTCTTAATTAAAATACACCTTTTTATAGAATATTCAGCTCTTCAACTTTTTTAAAGTTTCTCTCAACTCTTATGTTCAGTAAAATCATAAAATGAGCCGACCATACCTATTGGAATCCCAGATTCATCTCTTATCATAGCTGATTTAACTTTAACAAAAAATTCAGTTCCGTCTTTTCTCTTCCCGATTAATTCTTCCCCAGTATAAGAACCTTTCTTTAATAAGATTTTTGCCATTTTTTTTACTTTTTTCTGACTTTCTTTAGTCCAATAATCTAAAATATTAGTACCAACCATAATTTTAGTGTTATTGAATCCCCACAAATCAGCAGCTTCAGGGTTGGCATAAGTTACTATGCCTTCAATATCTGATAGAAATATGGCGTTAAGTGAAGTCTCAATAGCACCGAAAGCTATATTTAATTCTTTTTCTTTCTTTTTACATCTGGTGATATCGCGCAATACTCCTGTTCTTCCAATAATTCTTCCTGATTCATCGCGTTGAACTTTACCATTATCCTCAAGCCAGTAAATATTACCTTTTTTATCCTTAATTCTAAACTGTGTGGTAAATTCCTCCCCCGTTTTAACCGTCTTTTTAAAGTCACGAATCACTCTGCTCCTATCATCAGGAAAAATGAAATTATAAAAATTTTGAGAAATGACTTTTTCAGGTTTAAAACCGTAGCGGGCGATTTGTGGACCTATATAGCTCACTAATCCTTCAGCGTTTAAAGAAAAAACTATATCATTTGTATTTTCAGTCAGTGTACGATATTTCTCTTCACTATCCCTGAGTGCTTCCGCAGCTTTTTTCCGCTCGGTGATATCTCGTGCCACTCCAAGAATTTCTGAGGGATTATTATCTTGGTCACGAAGAAAAGTCATTTTTACCTCACACCAAACTGTAGAACCATCTTTTCGATTTAGCTCAAGCTCCAGTGTTCGTGACCTAAACAGGTCCTTTTGTTCTCTTTCTTCCATAGTCAATTCTTCTTTAAAAGTTTTTACAGCTATTTCAAAGGAGGCAGAAGTCAATATTTCTTCAACCGTTTTAGTAAGCGTTTCCTCAACACTATAGCCAAGAAGACGTTTAATAGATGAACTGATATATGTAAACTTAAGGTTCAAATCTGTAGTCCAGATGACATCTGTTACATTCTCAGCTAATAACCGGTAGCGTTCCTCACTCTCCCACAACTCTATTTCCGTTTTCTTTCGTTCTGAAATTTCAAATTGAAGTTGTTCATCAACCTTAGTTAGTTTAACTGTCCGATTTTTTACCGTTTCTTCAAGATTGTCTCGGTGTTCTATTAATTTCTCATGAGCCCATTTACACTTTAATGCACTTGCAAAAATGCCACATACTATTTTTATTAGCGCAATATTTTCTTCCTTCCATATCATATCTGAACGCATAGAATCGAATCCAAGAAAACCAATAAGAGAACTGCCACAGAACATCGGAACAATAATAACGGATTGAACTCCTTGTGATTCAAAAAATTCCTTTTCTGCACTTGTTTCGAAGGAAAGGTCTGCAATACGATGTATATAAATAATATCAAGAATTTTTATTCTCTCCATAAACCAAGGGAATGCGTTAACCGAAAGTTCTTTTAAATCTTGGATTCTCGGTTCGATTCTCTCTGAACACCACTCGTGTGCATTGTACATAGTTGTTACATCTTCAGAAAATAAAAAGATATAACTTCTGTCAACATCTAAAAATTTCCCGATTAATTCTAAAGAACAGGTAATTTCTTCATCGGTCTCTTCTGGTTTAAGGTTGATAAAGGTCGTTGATATAATGGTAATGAGTTCAATTAATTCAACACGATTTTTTAATGTTTCCTCTAAGTGTTTATGTTCGGTTTCAAACTTTTCAAGTTCTTTTACACGTTCTTTTAATTCTTTATAATTTGGTTTGCTCATTCTTTTATTCCTAATATTTTAAAATTTACTATATCTATTTGTTAGATTTTTATAAAAAAACTGTATTAATCTTTATATAAAGCTCAATTCCCCGTATTATTGTATCAGAAACTATTTTCGGCTTCATTCTTTCATTTTCTTCTTTTTCAAGAAAATACTGAATAACTTTTCCCACCTGAATAACCTGACCTTTGTGTTTAATCATGAAACACCTTAAAAATTAATATTGCTTTATAACTATACATTCTTCAATATTTTTTTGTGCTTCAACTGTCTGCTTTAAATTTTTCAGAGAAATAATTGTATATAAAATGTCTATGATAGTTGCCTGCGCCACTCTTGATGCCATAGCTTCACTTCTGAACTTTGTTTCTCTTGATGCTGTATTTAAGACTATATCCGCAATTTTAGTTATAGGAGAAATTGAATTATTGGTAATAGCAATAGTAACAGCACCTTTGCTTCCAGCTACTTCCAATGTTTCAATCGGATCTTTTGTGCTGCCTGAGTGAGAAATTGCAATAACAAGATCATCTTTTTTCAATAAACTTGCTGCCATAACCTGAAGGTGACTGTCTGTGTAACAATGACAATCGATCCCAAGCCTGAAAAATTTGTTATATGCATCAATTGTGTTTGGTCCGGAAGTCCCAACTCCTATGAATAAAATTTTCCCCGCTCTTTCAATAGCCTTGACAGCTCTTTTTATCTCTGCTATATCGATTAATTCAAGAGTATCTCTTAAAGTCTGTATATTACTTCCAAAAACTTTTGATAAAATAGTTTTTTCATCATCATTTTCTTTTAATTCTTCATGAATGCTCTGGATAGGTGAAACAATATCACGTGATAGATGGAGTTTTAAATCCTGAAATCCTTTAAGCCCGATTTTTCTTGAAAACCTAATTATTGTTGCTTCGCTTACTTTACTTTTCACAGCCACTTCGTTCAATGACTGATATATAATAGATTCAGCATTTTCAATAATATATTTAGCAAGTTTCTTTTCAGTACCCTTGAGCGAAGCAATCATCGATTTTAATTTTAATAATATACCCTTCATATTTAATTTCTGTCATTTATGTTGTAATACTTATATATATATTTTTATTGTGTAGTAATACTACATATAATATAATAAAAATATTGTCTATGTCAAGTATTTTTTTAACTTTTTTTGATTTTTTTAAAATATTGACCAGCAATGATAATGAAATAAAAAAGACTTGATTTATCAAATAACTTTCCAGTTTATTCTGCAAACCCTGTTAAAACTCAATCATTATTCGACTTCCATCACACTTCTAT
>JAUVVT010000316.1 GCA_030604505.1 bacterium
CGGAAAGACGATTTATACTATGATTACTAAGGATGTTCCCAGACCGGCAGTACAGATAACCGAACTGCCTAAAAAATATAAAGTTTATCCCTGGTATGACCATCTGTCAAAAATTATAAGTAAAGCCACTGAAATAGAACCTTCGCACAGGTATAAAGATATAAATGAGTTGAAAAGAGAATTGAATAAACTTCATCAAAAGTCAAAGAGCCCAAAGTTCAGAAGAAAAATAAACAAAAAAATACGGTATCTTTTTAAAACTGCGTTTGTTTCTGTGCTGCTCATTTTAATTTTAATCGGAGGTTATTCTTTTAGAGAAGATGCATTAAAAATTTACCAAAAGTTGAAAAGTATAAAAATAGTCAAAAGTGATGAAGAAAAATATGAAGAATTTGTTCAGAGGGGTTTTGACCTTTTCAATTTGGGACCGGATGAATATAACAGTGCAAGGAGAGTTTTTGAAAAAGGGGCAGAGGATAAACCTGATGACCCGAGAATATACCCTTATCTTGGAGAGATATATTCGGAGCTTGGAATGCTTGATAAATCCATTATATCATGGGAAATCGCCGTGAAGCTTAATCCGAATAATCTCGATTATAAGATAAATCTCGGTAAAGCATTTCTTCAGGCAGGTATATATAAGGAAGCAATCCGGGAATGGAGAGAAGTTCTTGAAAAGGACCCTTCAAATGAAATTGCAAAGAATTTGATTTTAGTTACCAAAAAAAAATATAATATAAAATTATGAAAGACAAAATTGTTAAAATATACGGCGTTGTTGGTTTGTTGACCATAATAATTGCTGAAATTGCCTTGTTTTACGGGAATCAGATTATTGGAGTCTGGTTTACCCCATTGGTCTGGACGGGTTATATACTTTTTGTTGACTGTTTAATCTACCGTAAAAAGGGAAAATCCTTTATATCCACTCATTTTGCAGAATTTGTAATTCTGCTCTTTCTGTCGGTTGGATTCTGGCTTATTTTTGAGGGATATAATCTTTTTATTAAGAACTGGCATTATATAAACCTCCCTGAAAATTTAGCTGTCAGATATACCGGCTATTTCTGGTCTTTTGCTACCATTTACCCTGCAATTTTTGAAACAAGAGACCTGCTCGAAGCTTACGGATTTTTTGATAAAGCTTATGTATCTAAATTTGAATTAGGTAAAAAATGGTTAATTGCAGTTATGTTTATTGGATTGGTTTTTCTTATTTTGCCCATAGTAAAACATTCTGAATACTTCGCTCCGATTGTGTGGACAGGTTTTATATTTTTTCTTGAACCTCTAAATTATTTTCTGAACGGAGGTTCTTTTCTGAAGGATTTAAAGAATGGAACAATGCAGAAAATTTTGACTCATTTCAGTGCGGGGATTATATGCGGAATATTGTGGGAGTTCTGGAATTACTGGGCGTATACAAAGTGGGTCTATACCGTTCCTTTCTGGGGTGATGTAAAAATATTTGAAATGCCGGTTATCGGCTATCTCGGATTCCCGGCATTTGCTATCGAATGTTATATTATGTACAGCACCGCTGTGATAATTATAAAAAAATTAAATCCGAAGTTTGAGTCTTATTTTATAAAGACTGCAGAGAACATTACTATTTCTCATCTAACCACCTGAGAAAATCCTCTATTTCCTTGACGTTTTTTGCATAGTATCCTGCATTTGTCGTTTCGGGAGGGTTTTCATTTACTATCACTCCAATATCTTTATCTTCAAGGGTTTTGAATGCGTCTTCGTCGGAATTGTCATCACCCAGATATATTGCAGTCACGCGGTTTCTCCATTCGTCTTTATAGAAATGTCTGCCCACAGTCTCAAGGGCGACTCCCTTGTTGATATTTACCATTGGGCGGATGTTAAAAAGTTTTTTGCCTTCAACGATTCTGATGCCCTGATATTTTTGCAGCGATTCTAATATCTCGCTTCTAACTGATTCCTGCTTTTCCGGCTCAACGGTTGAAAAAATAAAGCTTGTAGTAAAAATTTTCTTCTCAAAAACCATTCCTTCGACTTTTGATAATTGACCGCACATTTCTTCGGTAATTACATTTATTTTTTCCAGTGCTTCTTTATCATCAAAGGTATAACTTGTTCCACCGCCCTCAATCTCAAATCCGTGGTTGCCGGCATAAAAAATATTATTGCTTTTTATATTAACCACTTCTTTTAAGCTTTCAAGCGTTCTTCCGCTGATAATTACCAGATGTATTCTGGGATTTTGGCTCAAAGAATAAAGAATATTTCTCATTGATTCGGTCATCCTTGAATCTACCAGTGTTGTAATAATTTCTGCTAAAGTACCGTCATGGTCCATACCAAGCAGCACCTTTTCGCGTGATTTTAATTTTTCCGAAATTTCCGGAAGATTGTCTAATATGTGTAAACAGCCAGCCATTGTCACTCCTTTTTAATTTACAATTTTGTATGGTGAACCGTCGTTTTGCCCTATCTCACAGAGACAGACTGTTTCGGGATTTTGTAAAAAAAAGAGAACACAGATGTTCTCTTTTTAATATATATTATAATTTAATATAATAAATCAGGTTCCTATATCCCATCTTGAGAGGTAATCAATTTGCTCAGGAGTTAGCTCATCGATTGTTATACCCATTGTTTCAAGTTTTATTTCCGAGACCCAGTTTTCAATATCTATCGGCACATTATACACCTTTGGTTTCAGTTTATTATTTTCTTTTATGACCCATTCCGTAGCCAATGCCTGGGTTGCAAAGCTCATATCCATCACAGAAGCCGGATGTCCCTCTGCGGCGGTTAAATTTATCAATCTCCCTTCACCTAAAAGGTATATTTTTCTTCCATCCCTCAATTTGTACATATCCACAAAGTTTCTGACGTCTTTGGTTTTTTCAACGGATAATTCTTCCAGGTCATCTATCTTGATTTCAACATTAAAATGGCCTGAATTACTCACCATAGCACCGTCTTTCATTACCTCAAAGTGTTCCTTTCTTATAACATTAATATCTCCTGTCAGTGTACAGAAAAGGTCTCCAATCTTTGCTGCCTCTGCCATTGGCATAACAGAAAATCCATCAAGAGCTGCTTCTATTGCTTTAATAGGGTCTACTTCGGTTATAACAACTATAGCGCCCATTCCTCTCGCCCTCATTGCAAATCCTTTTCCGCACCACCCGTATCCCGCAGCCACTACAATCTTTCCTGCGAGCAGTATATCTGTTGCCCTGATAATTCCGTCAATAGTGGATTGACCCGTTCCGTAGCGGTTGTCAAAAAGATATTTTGTCTTAGCATCATTAACAGAAATAACAGGGAATTTCAGCGCTCCGTCTTTTTCCATTGCACGCAGCCGTATCACTCCGGTGGTGGTCTCTTCCATACTTCCGTATATTTGAGACGCCATCTCAGGATATTCGTTGTGAATGGTCGATACTAAATCTGCTCCATCATCCATTGTAACCACCGGATTATGTTTTATAGCGGAATGCAGATGTTTATAATAGGTTTTCTCGTCTTCGCCTTTTATGGCATGAACCGGAATTTCATAATCTTTTACCAAAGATGCAGTAACATCATCCTGCGTTGAAAGTGGATTTGACGCACATAATACTATGTCGGCGCCTCCGGCTTTGAGTGTATAGGCAAGGTTTGCCGTCTCGGCTGTTACGTGTAAACATAGCGACATCTTTTTCCCATCGAGAGGTTTTTCTGAACTAAATCTTTCTCGTATTTTTTTCAAAACAGGCATATCGTTGTCTGCCCACTCGATTCTCTTTTTACCTTCTTCTGC
>JAUVVT010000032.1 GCA_030604505.1 bacterium
AGCTTACCCGGCTTCCTCACGGGTATCATCCCCTTTTTCATTTTATACGCAACCGCACCGGCAAAAATGAATCCTCTTGCTTCTATTCCCGCAATCAGGTCAATTTCTTTACCGCTGAAATTTTCACAAACAAGGTCTATGACACGGCTGAACTCATTTCCTTCTTTTAACAACGTAGTAATATCTTTAAAGCCGATTCCTTTCTTAGGAAAATCCTGAACATGACGAATGAATTTTTTTAGCTCTTCCATAATTATCTCCCGTATTTAGGTAATTACTTTCTTTGAAAAGAAGTAAGCAGACACCTTTTTTCAAAAAAGGTGTTCCATCCGCAAAGTGGACCCGCCTTTGGCGGAAAAAATTTTATCCTAAATTTCCCTTCTTCCGAAGGGAAATTTAAAAGTAAGTTTCTTTGCTTACTTTCTTTGAAAAGAAAGTAAGTTAGAATGTGATATCAAAAGATTTGTATTTACCGGTGAATGGTTTCCATTCCACGATAACATTTGTAATCCTTGAACTCCTTGGTCCAGCTTTTAAAATTGATATAAATTCTTCGATTATTGACCTGTCACCTTCAATCTCTGTTTCTACGTCCCCGCTATACAGATTCTTTACATACCCTTTCAGCCCTAATTTTAATGCATGATGATAGGTGAAATACCTGAATCCAACGCCTTGAACTAAACCCTTGACTGTAATTTTTGCGGCGACATCATTCATTTAAATTCTCTCGCAACGGAAAACGCTAATTCGACTGCCTTTTCAGGTGTGCTGGCGGTTATAATCGATGGGTCTATTTCCCATGAAAAAATACTGATTATAGGCACACCAAACTGCAGGCAAAAAGCAATTTCAGAGAGAGTTCCGAATTTTCCATCAACTGCGATTACCGAATCCGATGAGTTGACAATTATAATGTTTCTTGCATATCCCACACTCGTTACAATAGGAATATCGATATATTGATTAGCATCATTCGGATTTGTTCCGGGTATTACTCCGATTGTCATGCCGCCTGCTTCTTTTGCACCTCTTGCGCCCGCCTCCATAACTCCCCCAAGACCGCCGCATATTAATATCCCACCCATTTCAGCGATGCCTCTACCCACAGCTCTCGCTGCCTCTTCTATCTCAGGACTGCATTCCCCACCGCCAATCAAACCTATTATCTTCTTTCTTTCCATAATATTTCACTTTATTTCTTTATTAACCACGAAGAGCACGAAGAAAAATATTAAAAAAAGAAAATTATATTGATATTTTAAATCCTTAATTTTTCTTCGTGCTCTTCGTGGTTAATATCTTCAGAACTTTTCCAAAAGCTACTTTCTTTTCAAAGAAAGTAAGTTATGGTGTTATTCGATAGAGCATTCTTGGAAACGGGATTGTCTCTCTTACATGGGGGAGTTTGCATATCCATGATACTGCTCTTTCGATCCCCATACCGAACCCTGAATGAGGTACCGTCCCATATTTACGAAGGTCAATATACCATTCGAATGATTCTCTCGGGAGTTTATCCTCCTCGAGCCGCCTTTCAATTGTTTCAAGGTTGTCTTCTCTTTGTCCGCCTCCGATTATCTCGCCGTAACCCTCCGGCGCTATCAAATCACATCCCAATGCAAGATTTTCATTTTCAGGGTCTCTTTTCATATAAAATGCTTTCATTTTCGAAGGAAAGTGATGTATGAAAACCGGTTTTTCAAAGTTTTCGGAAATTATTGTCTCATCCGTTCCACCAAAATCATTCCCCCATTCAAAATCTACTCCTTTATCCTTTAAAATTTCAGCAGCCTCATCGTATGTGATTCTCGGGAAAGGTTTGGACACCTTTTCCAAAAATGTAGTGTCCCTTTCAAGAGTTTTTAATTCTTCGGATTTATTTTTAAGAACCTGCTGAACAACATATATAACCATTTCTTCGGCAAGGTCCATATTATCATTAAGGTCAAAGAAAGCCACTTCCGGTTCGACCATCCAGAATTCGGTAAGATGGCGTCTTGTCTTGGATTTTTCCGCTCTGAACGTCGGTCCAAAACAGTAAACCTTTCCGAAAGCCATTGCATTTGCTTCATTATAAAGCTGACCGCTTTGGGTAAGATATGCCTTAGAGCCGAAGTAATCGGTTTCAAAGAGCGTTGTCGTTCCTTCACATGCGGCAGGCGTAAAGATTGGTGTATCCAGCAGAACAAATCCTTCGCCGTCAAGATAATCTCTGCACGCTTTGATTATTTCCTGTCTGACACGCAGGATAGCATACTGTCTTGACGACCTTAACCAGAGGTGTCTGTGGTCCATCAGAAAAGTAGTTCCGTGTTCCTTTGGAGTAATGGGATAATCTTCAGCTATTTGTATTATTTCAAGCTTTTTTGTATGCAACTCATACCCACCCGGCGCCCTTTTGTCGGGATTTACCAAGCCCTTGACCATTAATGACGATTCCTGAGTTATAGCTTCACAGTTATTGAAAGATTCTTCGTCAACATCACCTTTTGAAACCACCGCTTGAATCATTCCTGTTCCGTCCCTTATGAGAAGAAACCATAATTTTCCGCTCGACCTCTTATTATACAACCATCCCTTAATCGTGACTTCCGTACCTGAAAAATTTGAAATATTTTCAATGTAAACCTTTTCCATTTTCCTCCACATTTTTATACATTTCTTATTCCCCCGAGTACTCGGGAGAATAAGAAATAAGTAAAGTTTCTTTGCTTACTTTCTTTTCAAAGAAAGTAAGTTAGTCTTCGATTTTTGCTTCTCTTGTCATCAGTTCATATACCGCATTTTTTGGGTTTTCACTATTAAAAAGAATGCTGTAAACCTTTTCGATGATGGGTGTTTCGATATTATGTTTATTTGCCAGCTGGTAAGCAGATTCCGTTGTTTTAACTCCTTCTGCTACCATAACCATACTTTTCAGAACGTCAGAAAGCTTTTTGCCCTTTCCTATTTGTTCGCCGACATATCTGTTGCGGCTGTGCGAACTGCAGCAGGTTACAATGAGGTCACCAATACCGGCTAATCCGCTGAATGTTTTTGGTTCGGCACCCAAAGCAGCGCCTAACCGTGTGATTTCAGCAATTCCTCTTGTCAGGAGAGCGGCTTTTGTATTATCACCAAGTTCCGCACCATCGCAAATTCCCGCTGCAATGGCAATAACGTTTTTCAATGAGCCGCCAAGTTCCACTCCGATTAAATCTTCAGAAGCATAGGCTCGAAAAAAAGGTGTCATAAAGATTTTTTGAAGATAAACAGCTAACTCCGAATTCTTGGATGCAATAGTAACAGCCGTCGGGATTTTTTTGCTTACCTCTTCCGCATGACTTGGACCAGAGATTACTGCAATATTATTATAATCCGCATCAGGCAAAACATCGTGTAATACCTCGCTCATACGGTAAAGTGATTTGTTCTCTATGCCCTTAACCGCACTGACAAATATTTTATTATTTACGTCAAGTTCTTTAACTTTCCCGGCAACCTTTCTTACAACATGCGACGGAACCGCAAAAACAATAATCTCATTTTTATTTACTGCTTCTTCTAAATCATTTGTAATATTTATTTCCAAAGGAATCTTTATGCCGGGTAAAAATCTTTCGTTTTCTCTTGTAGCTTTAAATTTTTCTGCAATTTCTTCATCAAACTCCCACAGAGACACAAAATGCTTATTATGGTGTAGCACAATAGACAAAGCAGTTCCCCACCCTCCCGCACCAAGAATTCCAATTTTTTTTGAATTTATCATATTAATTTTTCATATTTATCATCCCGAAATTTCGGGATAAGAGGTATTTAAAAGAGATAGTAAGTTATTCTTTCTTTTTCCTGCTAAATTTGTTCTCTGTGCCTGAAAGCAGGCGCTTTATATTCGACCTGTGGGTATATATAATTAATATACAAATTAAAAAAGAAAATATTAATAAATAGTTTGATATATCCTTAGCCAGATATTGCTTTTCGATTAGAACAATTACCGGAAATGCAACAGCCGCACTGATCGAGCCAAGTGAAACATATCTTGAAAAATAGACAATAACTGCAAATATAATTAAACAAGTGATTGCAGCAGTAGGGTCAAGTCCAACTAATAATGCCAGTGCAGTCAAGACACCCTTTCCTCCTTTAAATCTGGCAAATATTGTCCAAATATGGCCAAAAATCGCAGATAGCCCTGCAATTATCTGAATCAGCGTATAATCTAAAGGTATGGAACCTGCACCGATTTTTGAAAAATATACCGTAGCGATAAATCCTTTGCTAAAATCAATAATTCCCACTATAACACCCGGCTTCCATCCGATAACTCTCACAACGTTTGTCAATCCTGCATTCCTGCTTCCGTGCTGCCTTATATCAATTCCTTTCCAGAGTTTACTGACTATTATGCTCGTGGGAATTGAGCCGGCTAAGTAAGAGATAAGAATAATTATAATTAGATTCATATTAATTTCTTTTAGTTTAATTTGTATTATTTTGGTTCCAAGATAATAATCATCTCGGCTGCCGATTCGATTTTTTTACGTGTGTAAAGTATTGGAAAATACTTTCCTTTTGCCCACAAATCAAAAAGGTCTTTATAGTGTGGGCTGTCGGGATTGCCGGATTGTCCCGGACTGTTAGTTCCTAAAGAATTGTCCCAGTTTTCTAAGTCGGCAATGATTCTGAAAGATGCACCTGCCGTCTGATTAAAATTACTTGTAGTACTATTAACCGTATATCCACTTCCACCGCGGGGCACTGGACCTACATCAAGTTTAGAACGAAGTTCGGGCTTAACCGCATCACTCATCGTGTGGCGAATCTTGATGTGGTGATATTTCTCCTGACCATACTGCCATTTACTCATATCGGCTCCAATGCGTTCAACAAGATCACCCAATCCCTGCTCCATACTTTTTATTAGAATCGCATCCCTGCCGGCAGTTGGGTGGGGACCGAAGTGTCCATCTGGTGCTGTCAGCCAATCAACCATCTTTTTAATAGTACGCCGGCTAAAAATATATCGGGCTTCCTCAGGAATATACAGATTCCATACATTTTCTAAAAGATATTTTTCCCAGCTTGAATAGATTGCAGCCTCTACGGAATTTTTATCCATTACAAAATCCCATCTCAGAAGCGTTTTTAGGGCTTTCTTAGTTCTTTTATCCTTTGCGTGAAGCTCTTTTAAAAGCGGCACAAGTGAGCGAGCTGGAATAGACAGTTCATCCTGTTGAAGCTGCATCATGTCTGTCATTGTCAGACTCCTCCCGGAACCCAGAAACTCTTGGATTCTGCTATAGCGGTATGCATCACTCCACATTAATCCCAGAGAGTATGGATATCCATCAGGTATATTATCCTGATTTGCAGTAGCGAAATAACCTTCAGGTGGATTAAAGGTATGAGGAAGAGACTTAATTGGAAGATAACCATCCCACTCAAACCGTCCGTCACCTGGTACAGGCAGCAGTCCGTTCCAGTTATTCCGAATCGGCGTTATACCGACAGCCTGCCAGCCAATGTTACCATTCACATCAGCCCAGACCATGTTTTCCGATGGTGCCCTCGAGTAGCTGCAGGCTTCTCTGAACTCCTGCCAGTTCCTAGCCTGATTCATCCGAAGGCTTGCAAGATATGGTGCTGCACCAATCTCAAGCCATGAAGCCCTTAACGCATAAACCTTATAATGTTCATTATCCTCAAAAATAACCGGACCATGCCGTGTAAACTTGAGATTAACAGTAACAGGGGAAGCTCCCTTTACCGGGATTGTATCTTGTAAAATTTTCATATCTTCCCATTTCCCGAGGTATCGGTACTGGTTGGGATTTTCAGGATTAGTATCATATATATAAAGGTCTTCCTGGTCTATTGAAAATATGGTAAGCCCCCATGCTCCGGATTCATTATGACCGATAGATACACCTGGGAGCGCAGGTTCACCACCGCCGATAACATTCCAGCCAGGTGCCACAAGATGAATCCAGTACCGCAGTGAAGGTATTCGCTGAATCCGATGAGGGTCATTTGCCATAAAAGGATGTCGCGTAAGAGTATGCCTGCTGGTAATCACCCAATTGTTGCTCCCGATAAACATTTCATTATATATATTTGGCATTAATGGGAAGATAAAACTATCTTTAATTCCCATTGGTGTCTTTCCTCTATAAGAAGGGATAACAATATCTTCTGCGGAGAATTCCACAGCCGACCGTGCTGCATTATATGCATTATAGATTTCCAAAATCTTACCTGAGACCAGTGAAAGGTCGATTCCGTCTGCCGGCTTTAGATTGGGTTTACCGGGATGAAGGTCAAGCAGACTTTCTGCCTTTTCGGCACCAACAATTTTAACCAGCTGCGCAAGACTGACCTCGGTCTGCACATTACGAAATATTCCATTATGACGGGAAACAACGATTTCCGGTGTCCAAAAGCCGGGCTTAATTCCCAAAAGTTTAAATTCAATAGGAAGAAGGTCTGGGTTCTGCTCTGTCAGTTTGACGTAAGCATTGATCCCTCTGACAAAAGAAGTAATAATTTCTTCGCCATCTGGATGATAGTGATTCAACTCCTGCTTCATATCAAGTCTTGCTCTAAAAAGGCGTGCACCAATATCCCGCTTAAGTGCTTTTGTTCCCTGTATTTCAGACAAGGTTCCAACAGCTTGCCGCCTCCAGATTTCCAGTTGAAATAACCGGTCACGGGCAACATTAAATCCCTGAGCAAAAAACAGGTCTTTCTGATTCTGTGCAAAAATATGAGAAATTCCCCACCTGTCTTTAATAATTTCAACTCGATCAATAAGACCTTGAAATCGAAGGATTTTCTTTGATACACTGGCTTCCAATTGTTGGTTGTTCATCAAAATACTAATTAACAGTAACTTGCAAAAAAACTTCAAATAGTGCTTGTTTTCCATAATCAAAATCTTTCAATTTTTATTATTGATTTAAAAGTGAAAATTCATCATTTATCATTCGCCGTTCACAAATAACAAATCCAAAATAGTAAATATCAATATGCCAGTGACTCAAGATAGACCTTTCTCACCTTTTCAAAAAATTCCAAAACAAATTCTTCCCGATAATCGGGATAAGTCCAGGGGTTCGGTTTAAATTTTCCTTTATGCATATTCAAATGAACATCCCCGAATATTCCCTTTGACAGATAAATTCTGTGAGAGTAATCTTTCGTGGTTGCAAGAACAAGTTTTGCCGGAGTAACATAGCCGGGGTCAATATTTATCTTTCGCCTGTTTTTTTCTGAATGGGTGTTCTCAAGTTTATTCGTCTGAATTTTTATATCAGCAATCATCTGCGGGTCTATAAGTTCGGCAAAACTTATAAAAAATTTTTTAAGATTGTCCCCAATCTCATCTTTATAATAATCCGTATGATTAAAAGAATACGGTTCTGACCTGATATCTATTTCGCCATAAATCCCGGCTAATTTTTTTAATACAATTTCGGGCAGCTCGTCATCTTTATAAATAATCCCGGCTATTAATTTAACCTTCTCGTGAATTTCTATCTTGCCCATTTTTTAATATCCTTTTGTGTCATTGCGTATGTCATTACTTCCGGTAAGAGCATGTTCTCTGAATCCCATAGTATTAAAAGAAATCAATGATACATTCTTTCTATAATGTCGCTGTATTTCTCTTCAATAAATTTTCTTTTAACCTTCAGCGTCGGTGTAAGCTCTCCTGTCTCAATCTCAAATTCCTTTTTAAGAAGAGTAAACCTTTTTATCTTTTCGCAATCGCTTAAATTTATTGAAACTTTTTCAATCTCTTTTCTGATAAGGTGATAAATATCTTTATTTCCGATTAATTCATCAATCGTTTGATAAGTAATCTCATTTTTTTCTGCATAAGATTTTAAATTACTGAAATCAGGTATGATTAATGCGCATACAAACTTTTTCTTATGTCCGAGAACAACGGCTTGATTTATATATTTTGACGTTAAGACTTTCTCCTCTACCAATTGGGGAGAAATATTTTTGCCGGAAGAAATTACAATTATATCTTTCTTTCTGTCTGTTATCGTCAGATATCCGTCTTCGTCCAAAAAACCTAAGTCTCCGGTATGAAACCATCCCTCATCATCAATCGAAAACTCTGTTGCTTCTTCATCATTATAGTATCCTTTCATCACGCATTGACTTCTTGTAAGGATTTCTCCGTCTTCGGAAATTTTTACTTCAACGCCAGACAGTACCTTGCCGATAGTTCCGAACCTTGGTTCATCTGGCGGATTGACCGAAATAACAGGAGATGTCTCGGTAAGACCGTAACCTTCGACAATGTTTATACCGGCAGAATCAAAAAATTCAGCGGTTTCCTTGTTTAAATGAGCACCTCCGCAAATGAAATATCTTAACCTGCCGCCTGTTATCATTTGAAGTTTTTTGAAAATTACCTTATCACCGATATTTTTTCTGATTTTGTTATATAGAGAAGTCTTTCCTTTTCGCTTTTCTTTGTTATATTTTAATCCTCCGTCAAAGCACCATGAAATAAGTTTTCTCACATAAGAAGGTTTTTTTGCTATGTTTTGTTTTATTATTTCATATATTTTTTCGAGGACTCTCGGAACCACAATAACAAAAGTAGGCTTAGCTTCGATCATATTTTCTTTAAGTGTAGCCAAACTTTCAGTATATGCTATCGAGCATCCCTGACGGATTGGAAGAAACTGACCGTCGGACCGCTCGAAGATATGACAAAGCGGTAAAAACGACAAAAAGCGGTCATCGCCGCTAACCGATAAAACCTTTATTGCCGCCTCAATATTTGCCAATATGTTTCTATGTGTAAGCATAACCCCTTTGGGGATACCGGTTGTGCCCGATGTATATATTATAGTGAACACATCATCAGACTCTATCCGGTCTGAAAGTTCATCCAGTAGGCTTTTATTTTTACCAAGATTTTCTCTTCCGGTATTGATAATATCATCAAAGGTCTTGACCTCAAAGTCATATTCTTCTTCCGGTTTAAAAAAGGTTATTACAAATTCGATAGAATTGAGATTATTATAAACAGCGCGTATTTTCTCAAGCAGCTTTAAGTTAGAGACAATAATTGATTTCGCCTCGCAGGCATTCAATAAATATTCGATTTGCTTTGGAGGATAAGATGTGTAAAGGGGACCAGTAAGTGCTCCTGAATGAATTATACCAAAATCAGAGACAGCCCATTCCGGTCTGTTTTCAGATAGAAGTGCAATCTTATCGCCTTTTTTTATACCCTTTGAGATTAATCCGCTTGCCAAGTTATTTACCTTCTCCTCAAATTCTTTATAACTAACAGCAAGATATCTGCCTGATTTTTTATAAAGAAGAGCTGTATTGTCACTGTTTTTCACCGCAATATCGGAAAACATTTTTATGAGATTTTTGTAAACCATAAATCCTCTTGAAATCTTATGAATCGATTATAATTATAAAAAAAATATTGAATAAAAGCAAATGATTTGATTATATTTTGATAATTCTTTAGAATGAATAAGGGGCTGTTCTCAGATCAGCTAATAATATGAAAAGTGTTGAGAAATTTTTCTCAGAATCCGCATTTTTTTGAGAATATTTTATCATTTTTTGGTGATTTTTATCATAAATTCTCAAAAATTCTCATTTTCGTTCAATTTTGAGAATATTTTATCACTTTTTTCGCTGGTTTTAACCATTCGTTATTTATTGTTATATAAGGAATTATGAATATTTTAAACATTAGTTTTTTTTGATGCTATAATAATATTTTTTAACATAAC
>JAUVVT010000262.1 GCA_030604505.1 bacterium
ACTATTGACGGAGGGATGGTCGATGATGATTTGAATTTTACTGACACAGGAAATGACTACATTAATCAGTATGGTTTCGGCAAATTTAGAGAAGAGTGGTACCCTAAACCATTTATTGTTCACGAACAAATTCACCTTGCAGATTTTCGCTATTCTCAGGCACTTTTGGGTAACCATACCCTTTTAGCGGGACTGCAATTTCGCAAGAGTAATCTTAACCAGAATATTAACGGGGACATAAGTGATAAATTTGCCAACGACTGTGGAATGTATATTCAGGGAGATTTTTTTGCAGCGGAAAATCTGGAGTTTGTAACAGGTTTGAGATATGATAAGCATAAATCGGAAGACCATCTTACTGGCGGCAGTTATTCTACAAACACTGTAAATCCGAGAGTCGCACTGCGGTATTCACCCAATAATGACTTATCTATTCGAGCAACAGTGGGTACCGGATTTCGAGTACCGTATGTTTTCTCCGAAGATTTGCATCTCTGCGCATCAGCTCCTAAAATTTTTAAAGGTGCAGATTTAAAGCCTGAAAAATTGTTGAGTCTTTCATTGGGAGCCGACATTTACAAGGCTGACTACCGAATAGGACTTAATGCCTTTCGAACAAACATCAAAGATAAAATGGAATTCGTAGGGGCAGGTGAAGGAGATGTTCCTGCAGGATTTGATTATAAATGGACAAATTTCGGAGAAGCTTATACCCAAGGAGTAGAGGCAGTTTTTGCCGGAATAACAGCAAAAAACTTGCTTAATTACAATTTCAATGTTTCATATATCGATGCCAAGTTCGATAAAATGCGATTTTCGGCAGATGATTATCCGGGTGCAGCCTGGTTAAAAGATAGTGATAAGATTCCGCGAAGTCCAAACTGGACAGGAAATGCATCGCTGACTTTCAAACCAAAACCATGGCAGCTCTTTATAGGACTCAACTATACCGGAAGTATGTTTATCGACCATTATCCGGAAGAAGATGAGGCGCTCCTTATCGTAGAAAAAACCGACCCATTCTTTATTTTGAATACAAAGTTGGCTCTGAATATAAATGAGAGAGTAAACCTGTTTGTCGGTGCAAAAAATCTTTTCGACTTTGTTCAAAAGACAAGGGATATTTCTGATGCTGCCTATATATATGCACCGTTATATGGAAGGATTTTTTATACCGGTTTCAATCTTGCTGTTCGATAAGGATAATGATGTTAAATTTAATAATAAAACTAAAAGACCTATTATGTCGCAAGTTTTTGGCATAATAGGTTTTTTAATTATAACAACACCGAAGCATCTTGTCGAGCAATAATTAATTTTCTTATTTTTTACTTGATATAAATATTTTTAAATTATAAATTTTAGCATTGTTAATCAATATATGCAAAAAATTTAAAATTACAGGTATTAAGATGTTAAAATTTAAAATCATATTTTTAGTATTTTTATTTATTGTTCCTTTAGTATTCTTTGTCAAATGCGCAAAGAAGGAGATTGAAGAGAAAAAATACTTTCTTGAAAGGGTTGGGGATTTTCAGGTTCTTCAGGTATATGCTGATGGATTTGAGAACTTGAGTAAAAAGGATAAGATATTATCATATTATCTATCTATGGCATCGTTAGCCGGAAGGGATATTAGTTATGACCAGAATCATAAATACGGACTTGATATTAAAAACATCCTTGAGGGTATCGTAAGACATTCTGAAGGTATCGATACGGACGTATTTGCCAAAATTGAAAAATATACCAAATTGTTCTGGATGAACAACGGTCATTATAATTTTATATCGTCTCATAAATTTGTACCGGAATTTACTCCTCAAGAATTTATAACTGCTGCAAAAAGAGCTTTAGCAAACGGTGCTGATTTAGGTTTAGAATCAGGAAAAACTATAGAAGAAAATTTAAAGGATTTAGAGAAGACAATTTTTGATATTGACTTTGAACTTGTTAAAACCAATAAGACTCCTCCACGCGGTGAAGATATAATTACCGGAAGTGCCAATAATCTGTATGATGGAGTAACCTTAAAAGAGGCGGAAAAGTTTGATGAAAAATATCCCCTTAATTCAAGACTAGTAAAAATAAACGGAAAGTTGGTCGAAGAAGTTTATAGAGCGGGTACCAATGGAATACCTCAGGGGAAATATGCGAAAGAGTTAACGAATATGATCA
The DNA here is from genome assembly GCA_030604505.1 of bacterium. Taxonomy (GTDB): domain Bacteria; phylum SM23-31; class SM23-31; order JAUVVT01; family JAUVVT01; genus JAUVVT01. Next base: position 2,179 of record JAUVVT010000262.1, read on the forward strand.
AATACCTTGAAAAGGCTATTCCCTATGCAGGAGAGAAACAGCAGGAAACCTTGCGCTATCTGATACAATACTTTAAAACCGGTAAGAGTGAGGATTTCCGTAAGTATAATATATCCTGGGTAAAAGACGACCCAAATATTGATACCATTCTCGGATTTATCGAGGTATATCTTGATGCGCGGGGAGTGAAAGCCGAATATGAAGGATTGGTCAGCTATGTTGATTTAAAGGAAACAGAGGTTTTGGAGAAGCTCGCTGAAGAGGCACAATATTTCGAAAATAAGGCACCCTGGGATGATAAATATAAGAAAAAGTGGGGCGATGTTCCGGTCGCAAATGCAATCAATGTGGTAATGGAGGTAGGCGGATGCGGTCCGATCAGCCCCGCAGGAATTAACCTGCCAAACGCTCAGGATATTCGTGAAGAATATGGAAGTAAAAATGTTTCTCTTCATAATATTATTTCAGCAAGAAGAGCAGTAGTTTATCCGGAATTCCTTAATGAATTTGTTTATAAAGAGGAAGACCGGGAATTAATAAAAAAATACAGGGGTCCTGCCAGAAATGCATTAATAGCGCTTCATGAAATTGTCGGACATGGCTCCGGCAAGATAAGTGAAACTCTTAAAGAAGACCCTTCTGTATATATAAAAGAGTACTATTCAACTCTCGAAGAAGCAAGAGCTGACTTAATTGCGATGTGGAACATATTTGATGATAAATGTATTGAGATTGGTCTTGTTCCTGATAAAATCTGCGGTGAGGCGGTGTATAAATCCGAGATAATGTCCGACCTAATCCAACTGGTTACAATAAAAGGAGACAATATTGAAGAAGACCATATGAGAGGAACTCATTTAATAGTATCTTATCTGCGTGATAAAACTGATGCCATTGAGGTTATAAATAATAACGGGAAGGTATATTTTAATGTCAGGGATATTGAAGAATTGAAAAAAGGAGTGGGAGAGCTTCTAAAAGAGCTTATGAGAATAAAAGCAGAAGGTGATTATGATGCCGCTAAAGAATTGATGGAAAAATATGCTATAAAAGTGAATCCCGAATGGAGAGACCAGGTTCAAGAAAGATATAAAGCCCTTAATATTCCTATCTATACTGCTTATGTAATGCCGGAACTTACTCCCGTAATAGATGAAAGCGGCAATATTATTGATATAGAGATTTCACATCCATTGGACTTTAAGGCTCAGATGCTGAAGTTTTCAAGTACGAAGTTTTAGTAAACTTAATTTTGGAGGATGATTAGGCAAACAGTTTACTATTACTGATATTAACAGGAATTTAATAATCTCTTTATTGATTTCATAAGAGCCTCGCTCATAAAATTGGTTATTTCTTAGTTTTACCCTGGTCTGCTACAGACTGCATTGCTTTTTTGACCTCATCCGGGTCTCCAAGATAGTAATGCTTTATTGGTTTCAGATTCTTATTAAATTCATACACCAAGGGAATGCTGGTCGGAATATTCAAAGAGACTATTTCCTTGTCTGAAACGTTATCAAGATATTTAACCAGAGCCCTCAAGCTGTTCCCATGAGCCGATACTAAAACTCGTTTGCCGGATTTCATAGTGGGAGCTATTACATAATGCCAATAGGGTAAAAACCTGTTAACTGTATCTTTCAGGCATTCACATAACGGCAGGTCTTTTTCATACAGGTCTTTATACCTGGAGTCATTACCTGGATATTGTTCATCTGTTTTGTCGAGCTCCGGCGGCGGAGTGTCGTAACTTCTTCTCCATACAAGAACCTGCTCTTCTCCGAATTTTTCTGCTGTTTCAGATTTATTCAAGCCCTGTAAAGCCCCGTAATGCCTTTCGTTCAATCTCCACGAGCGGAACACTGGTATCCACATTAGATCCATCTTATCCAGAACAATCCATAATGTTCTTATAGCCCTCTTTAGAACAGAAGTATATGCAAGGTCAAAAACGTAACCATCATTTTTCAATACCTCTCCTGCCTTTTCTGCCTCCTTGATACCCTTTTCTGATAAATCCACATCAGTCCATCCGGTGAACCTGTTTTCTTTATTCCAGATACTTTCACCATGTCTTAAAAGAACGAGCTTAAACATAATTGGCTGACTCCTGAATTTCTGATTCTTAGAAAATTTTTTAACAATATTTATATCTGTTACACTATTTATCTTTAATATAATCAACCCCTTCGATTACTGCAAGGACAAACTGTATTTTTAAT
>JAUVVT010000030.1 GCA_030604505.1 bacterium
AGGGAAGTTAATACGTCCCATTACTGCTTTAAAGCAGATGTTGTCCTCCCATTAATATCTAAAATAAAAAATAAAAATATCCAAAAGGAATATTATCTTACCGACATTATAGAAGTGCTGGTTGTAAGAAAGCATAAAATCGAAAATCTGCTGGTAGACGATTATCATATCGTTTTTGGAATAAATAACAGAGAGGATTTATCCAGAGCTCTGAAACTAATGTATCAGAGAAAAAATAATGAACTTATGAAAGCCGGTGTTTCGATAATCGACCCCGACTCGACATATGTTGATAATACTGTAAAAATTGGAATAGATACGACGATATATCCGTTTACTTTTATTGAAAAAAATTCCATAATTGGAAGTGACTGCGTAATCGGACCTTTTGTAAAAATTACTAATTCCAAAATTGGAAAAGGATGTCAGATTCAATATGCATCAATTGATAACAGCACTCTTGTCAAAAGAAGTGTTTTTGGTCCTTTTGCCAGTTTGAAAAACGGGGAAATACAAAAAAAACGATAAAACTTCTTTTATTTCCAGATGACCGATATTTAATTGGCAGAAAAATACCATATAATAAACAAATTCAAACCAATATTTATAATTAGGTCGGATATTAGGATTTGATGATTAATTGATTGATCTTATTAAACAATAAAATCATAAAGAGAGGTTGATTATGTTATTTATTTACGTAATAGTGACTGCTGTTATTGGTTTACTTTTTGCACTCTATCTCAAGATAAAAGTCAGCAAAGAAGATGCCGGTAATGAAAAGATGCGGGAAATTTCTGCAGCGATACGTGAAGGAGCTATGGCTTTTCTTTATCGTGAATACAAGGTAATTGCAGTATTTATTGTTATAATTGCGGTTGTTTTTTTGAGTACCCTGAAGAATGGCGGTTATACAACAATTGCCTTTGTTGTTGGGGCTTTATGCTCTGCACTTGCCGGTTTTGGCGGTATGCGTGTAGCAACCGAAGCGAATGTGAGAACTGCTCAGGCAGCGAGGGAAACGCTCGGCGCTGCACTGCGGATAGCATTTCGTTCGGGCGCCGTAATGGGGCTTTTGGTAGTGAGTCTCGGCTTATTGGGGCTTGTGATTGTATATAACTTTTTAGTAAGTATGGTGGGTGTTGATTCTACTCTTGAAATCATAACAGGTTTTGGATTTGGAGCATCATCTATTGCACTTTTTGCCCGTGTCGGCGGCGGGATATATACAAAAGCTGCTGACGTCGGTGCTGATCTGGTGGGAAAAGTTGAAGCCGGTATCCCTGAAGATGATCCCCGTAATCCTGCGACAATAGCTGACAATGTTGGTGATAATGTCGGTGATGTTGCTGGAATGGGCGGCGACCTATTTGAATCATACGTTGGTTCTATAATAGCTGCAATGGTTCTTGGTTATGTTAGTTTTAAAGGACTGGGCGGTATTTATTTACCACTTGCAGTCGGCGGAACCGGAATTATATGTTCTATCATCGGCACTTTCTTTGTCAGGACCGATGATGAGAAAAAAATTCATTTTGCACTCCAAACAGGACTCGTCACAGCTTCAATCCTAATGATAATTGCAAGCTGGTTCATTTGCCAGAGATTCGTACCGGCAGGAATTGAAACTACTCCCGTTCGTGTCTTCTTTACAATTGTGGTCGGTCTTATCAGTGGTGTATTAATCGGTTTATTAACAGAGTATTTTACCTCTGCCGATTTCAGTCCCGTTAAAAGACTGGCGGAATCAAGTCAAACAGGTGCCGCAACCGTAATTATTAGCGGATTAGGACTTGGTTACATTTCTACAGCGCTGCCGGTACTTATACTTTGTATTGCGATTGGTGTTAGTCATACTTTATCCGGGCTTTTCGGTATTGCTATTGCAGCTGTCGGTATGCTTTCTACTCTGGGGATTTCGCTTGCAATTGATGCTTATGGTCCTGTTGTAGACAATGCAGGTGGTATTGCCGAGATGGCAGAATTAGGAAAGGAAGTCAGAGCAAGAACAGATGCCCTTGACAGCGCAGGTAATACTACTGCTGCTATCGGAAAGGGATTTGCAATCGGCTCTGCTGCTCTCACCGCTTTAGCGTTGTTCTCTGCTTTTTCCGAAACCGCAGAGGGTATATCTCTCAATTTGACTAATCCGAGGGTTATTATCGGTCTTTTAATTGGGGGTACTCTTCCTTTTATATTCTCGGCGCTTACCATGAACGCCGTTGGTAAAGCTGCTTTTGCTATGATAGAAGAAGTCCGAAGACAGTTCAAAAATATTCCCGGTATTATGGAAGGTACGGCAAGACCGGATTACGCTAAATGTGTTGATATTGCGACCATCGGAGCTATTAAGAAAATGATTGTTCCTGCTGCAATGGCTATTATAGTTCCTCTTGCCGTGGGTTATATCATTGGTAATAATGCTCTTGGAGGTTTACTTGCCGGAGCATTGGTAACCGGCGTATTAATGGCTATCTCTATGGCAAACAGCGGCGGTGCCTGGGATAATGCAAAAAAATATATCGAAACCGGTCAGCTCGGTGGAAAAGGAAGCGATGCACATAAAGCAGCAGTAGTCGGAGATACTGTCGGTGACCCGTTTAAGGATACTTCCGGTCCATCAATAAATATACTAATTAAATTGATGACTATGATTTCATTAATTTTTGCCAGTTCTTTTGCTGCGAATGGTTTGTTCTAATTATTTGCAATTTTATATAAAATAATCTTGAAAAATAAAAAAGGGCAGCATTTTTAGATTTTTGCTGCCCTTTTTTATCAGCAATACCAAATTTTTTCCAACAGGATTTATAAGATAACCGGGATGAAATTTTTTATTATGATTAAATATTATTCGTCAATTCTGTGAAATTCTGTTAATCCTGTCTTTGATTCTTTTTTTAACAAGATTGTTCATACATAAGAAAATTTATAAAAAATCTAACCTTTAAGAACGGCTTCGATTTCCATTGAGGTTTCTTTGAGCATTTTTGATAATGGTGTCTGCATTCTTAATTTTATAAATGCAGCTTTAACATCTTTTTTCTTTAACTCAATAAGTTTATTACTCAATAATAACAGCATTTGAAGACAGCTTTTAGAATAATAATATTTTCTCATATGTGATTTTTTTATATCCCTATTTAGATTGGGTATGACAGATTCCAACTTCTTTTCAAAACTATCATGTTTAATAAGTTTAAACAGCTTTTTTGTTCCGAGGAGCTTTTCACGCTGGTTTAATGCTTTTATAACATTTCCGATTGCCTGTGCAGAAAGTCCTCTAATACCCGACCCCTTTTCTCCAAAATTGTCCATAAAAACCTCAATAAGAACTTCAACTATTCTGAAATCTTCTAATTTTCCCACTGCTTGAATAACCTTATTAATAATTACTTTATCATTAAGACCCGCAATAAGGGGGTAATACGCAAGAGAAATATTAGAATTATTAATTATCTTGTCAATTGCCATTTGTCTGTTGCTTAAATCGGGATTCCCCAATTTTCCTATGTCACTCACTAATGAATCAATCCCTTTAACTTCTTTCCCTATTAATATAATATAATCGGCGTATATGTTAAACGCTCCTTGATATGCGGCGGCATGTTTGGTTTGTTCTCCTAAAATTTCCTTCTCTTCTTCCTCCCTTTCCTGTAGAAGCTTTTTTCCTTCTTCTTCACGTTTCGCTATTTCTTCGCCGATTTCTTCCATGCTCATTTTCTGAACCTTATATTTGTCATCTTCTTCTTTCTTACTTGGTTTTCGTGTAGTTTTTCGCTTTTTATCACCTTTTGTTTTCTCTCTGGTTTTCATCCTTGAAGCAGAAATGCTGCGCTGACTTCGCTGTCTCAACCTTACTACTTTATTTTCAAGACGCTCTATTATACTATCTGCAATAAGTATATACAAATTCTCTTTTATCGCTCTATCAATTTCATATTTTTGCAATTCATCTCTTATCTCATCTGCCTCATATTTTCCGTCAATAACATATTGCACCATTTGAGCGGTATTTGATTCGCTGTCACTTTCTATATTTCCGCTTTTTACCTTTGTAATAAAAATTTCTGAAAAAATCTCTGCTTGTTCCTGATTATATTCAGGCGTTCTTTCTTTATTTATCATCTTTACTTCCATAATTATAAAAATTGCTTTTCCTATATAATAAAATATTTTTTTAAGATTTGCAAATTTTTTTTATTTACTTGATAATTTTTATCACAGAGTCAACAATATTTTTGTTATTCGATAAATTGAACCAGTTAATTCTTTTGTCTTTATTAAACCACGTGATTTGTCTTTTGGCATAATTTCTTGATTTTTGCTTTATTAGACGAATTACATCGTCTAAAACTATTTCATTGTCGAGATACATATAAATTTCCCGATAACCCACTGCTCTCATAGAATCCAAATTTCTGTGATATCCCATATTCCTTAATTTAGTTACTTCATCCACGAATCCGCGCTCCATCATCATATCCACTCTTTTCTCTATCCTATCATATAATTCAGACCGTTTTCTATTTAAACCTATAAATAAAAACTCGTGCATAATTGGCGTGCATTCAAGATTTAAAAATTCTGATAAAGGTCTCCCTGTTACTTCAAATACTTCAACAGCCCTGACAATTCTTTGTGCATCTTTCGGACTTAAACGGGATGCAGTTTCTGAATCGATCTTTTTTAAATAATTGTATAAATCTTCTATCCCATTTTTCTTTACTTTTTCTCTTAATTTATTTTTAATATTATAATCTTTTTTTACTTCGGGAAATATCCCATCTGTTAATGCTCTGATATACAGCCCGGACCCGCCTACAACTATTGGATATTTCCCTTCCGATATTACTTCATCGATAATCTTTCTTGCTTCTCTGCTGAATCTTCCTGCACTGTAGTATTCATCAGGGTTGACTATATCTATCATGTGATGTTTTATTTTTTTCCTTATTTCCTCTGATGGTTTATCGGTACCGATGTTCATTCCTCTATATATCTGCCTTGAATCAGCAGACACAATTTCACCATTTATCCTTTCTGCTAAAGTTAGTGATAAATCAGTCTTTCCAACACTGGTCGGACCAACAACAATTATAACTTTTTTTATATTTTTCATAATGCATCTTATAAGCAAGCGCAGAGAAAACTATAAATCAGAATCAATATATCAACAAATTGAAAAATTCTTATGTTTATTGAGCCGGTCGGGGACAACACCGCATACTAATTAGTAGTCCAGTCAGACAGACATATTTTATAAAGATAAAATCAAACGTTTTGGAACTTTTTACATTATCATCATAAAAAAAGGCTGTCTTATAAAAACAGCCTTATAAACAATATATGTTTTACTTAATCTTTACTCGGATTTTCAGAAATTGACTTTCTTTTAACATATCCTTCAAATGGACCATTTATTACTTTATACCATTCATCCCCTTCCGATACTAATTCAAGTTTATCCCCCTTATCTAACTCCAGAAGTTTCATACTATTTTCATTCGGCTCAGCCATAATATATCCGGCTGCGTCCTTAAAATATATAATTTTTTGCGGGGACATTCTATCAATATTACTCAGCATCTTACTACATAAAAATATCCCCCCAATAAAAGCTGCAAGATACAAAATTATTAATATTTTTTTAGCTGTCAATTTTGTTATACCATTATATCAATAAATCTGTCTAACGGAGTTCTATTTGCATGAATCCTTATATCTGACTTCACCGCGGCATTCCGAATTTCTTTGGGAGTTAGTCTATTTTCCTTTGAAGATTCTTTTGTCTTTTCTAAACCAGATTTTAACTTTATGTCAGTTTTGTTTGCAACTACGTTTGTGAATACCTTAACAAATCGAAATGACTTTTGAGGATTTATATTTAAATTAACTAACATCTCCCCTCACTCTTTATAAAATTTATATACTCTTCCAATTGAAGTTAATAATCAAAATAACATTTGTCAAGAATTTTTAAGAAAATTTCAACTTTTTTTCTTTATACTTAAAAATTTTATTATATTTTTTTCCTAAAAATGTTAAATTAATAATTAATACCTTTAATCGAACAGAACAAATAATAATTCCGGAGAAAAATAATGAACAGATTAATAATGTTAGTTAGTATTTTTATATTTTCTGCACCATTATTTTGTAATAAGAAAACCGAAGATATACCACTAAATCCAATTACAGACCGTGACGTTTTTGAGATATTAAAAAATGTCAGAAATTTAAAAGCCGAATCGGTAGAACCAGATGATATAGCGATAATTGAAACGACAATGGGAACTAAAAAATTTAAATTTTTCCCCGATATTGCGCCAGAACACTGTAAAACCTTTAAAATGCTTGCAAACAGCGGATTTTATGATGGAACTCTATTTCATAGAATTATTCCTAACTTTATGATTCAGGGGGGTGATATTTTGACACGTGATAATAACCCTAATAATGATGGTACAGGAAACCCCGGAATTAGGATAAATGCGGAATTCAGTACAAAAAATCACGGAAGAGGAATAGTTTCAACGGCAAGAAAAGGCAATGATATTAACAGTGCAAGCGGTCAATTTTTTATTTGCGTTGCCGATGCCTTCCACTTGGATGGTCAGTATACTATTTTTGGAGAAGTCTTTGAGGGAATGAATGCTGCAGATAAAATCGTAAATTCTCCTCGAGACTCCAGGAACGACAGACCACTTAAAGCTATAATGATAAAAAGCGCCAAAGTAATTAAAGGAAATTGAAAATTACTATTCTTTTTGTTCGATTTTTCTATACGTATAAAGCATATCAATATAAGTTTCTTTTGTGGGTCTTTGATTTGTTCTGAATCTTATGGTTTTGACCCACTCAAACTCTTCATCGGAAATCTTAAGGAGAGTTAATTGTTTCTCATCTGCAAGAAGATCTCTTAGCCCTTGTGTCATTTCCTCTTCTTCTTTGTCAATAGACCTTTCAAAAAAATCCCCAATCTCGCATTCCAGAGCTCTGGCTAACTTTTCAAGAGTTTTAATATTAGGTTTAAACCTTTTTTCATTCTCAATATCACTTATATTTGACTTGTAAAGTCCTGATTTGTCCGCCAATTCCTGAAGGGTTAAACTTTTCTCTTTCCTTAACGTTTTTATTTTTTTTCCCATTTCCATGTTATGTAAAATAATACTTTTTTATCAATTTGTCAACAATTTATTTCATATTATCATATTTATTTTAATAATTTATTGACTTTTGAACAAAAATTTATTATATTATATAACAAATATAATAAATATTATTATTAATAATAACTATCATTACAAATACTTTATACCTAAAAATTGCGATGGATAAGAAAACAATACAAAAAAGTGCTCCAAATTGATGTTTAGCAATAAACTACTAAACTGATTATGATTTTATATATAGGAGAAAACAGCCAGTTTGCCCCTATAACGGTGTTATTTACTTTATTCTATCAAAATTCTGAGGTTATATTGAATTTAAATTGAGGAGGATTCAAAGATGCCACAGGAAATTGAACTAATATGCTTTGATGAAACATGTGTTTATAACAATCCATTGGATAATTTGTGTTCAAATGGGCAGCCATTAATAGAACTTGAGACGGAGAGGACTTGCAGATGTCTGTCTTATGAAGAAAGAGAGGAAGAGGAAGAAGAAGTTTAAATTTAAATATTTGAGTAAAAATGTCTGAACCACTGATAGGTATAATTAAAGGATTAATATGATACTATAAATCATCTGTAGTTCAAACAATGGGTCTTAAAAATCTTATTTTATATATAAAAAATAGAACATTATCTCATAATATCATTATTTTTCAAATCCAAACAATTCTACTTGATTGTTATAACAGAGTCCTTCCACAATTTTAGATTCGAGCTGTTCTGGTATTATGCCGTTTTCAACAAGGCGGCTGATGACATTACAAACAGCTCTGGCATAAACCTCGTGTCTTGGAGATAATGAAAGTATCTTCCTTCCGTCACAGACCATTCCCGCACAATTAGAATACGACTCTACCTGCATCATGTAGTTAAGGTGGTCTTCCATTCCGTACGTGGTATCATTGAACCACCAGGGAACTCCCCACCTTACACTCGGGAAAATCCTGTTTAACGTTGCAATAGTTGGATAATGTATTGGATCCACACAATATAAAACTACCTTCAGGTCATTCTCTCCTCCTTCACCGGAACAAAATCTTCCGAGCAGGGGGCTTAAATTCTCAACAATTTCAATATTATTTGTAGAGCAGTCTCCACCGCTGTCAGGACCGCTAATTTTAAAAGTATGCGGATTTACGTTTCTCGCTGCCCCAAAGTGTATCTGGGTTACCCAGCCCTTTTCTTTATCCATCTCACATAATCTATGCATCATAAATGAAATAAAATCTTTTATCTCTTCTTTTGAAGGAGCTTCCTCCCTATCATAGAACTTTCCAAAAATATCTTTTGCATTGGATTCTTTAAAATCTAATCCGTAAGGTTGGTAAATCCCGTGGTCGCTTGCAACGCATCCATTTTGTGCAAAGGAATCATGCCTTTCTGTCAAAGCGTCCAATAAACCCTCTAATGTTTTGTCTTTACCTGTTTTTTCACATAACTCAGTGACATAGTCACTCCATCCTTCAGAGAAAATATTCATTGATTTATCCGGTCTGAAAGTCGGTAGAATCTTTATTTCGGGAAGTTCTTTTTTTGCTTTTTTATGATACATAAGGTCATCGAGCGGATCATCAGTCGTACAAAGAACCTTGGCTTTCATACTCTTCAATACTGCCTGAGGTTTCATTTTATCCTGGCTCAATATTTCTTTGGATTTTTGCCAGATAATTTCTGCAGTCTCACTACTAATAATATCATCAATTCCTAATACCCTCTTTAGTTCAAGATGAGCCCAGGTATAGATATGATTGCCTGCGAATTTTGGAAAAACTTCGGCAACTGCTTTCCATTTATCATAATTGGACACATTAGTATCCAGAAGGTAAGATAAAGGAACCCCTTTTTTGGCAACTTGTTGAGTTATATAGTGATCGCGATTTGGCCATCCTTCGTTAGTATCAAGAACCATCGCTGTAAAAATATCCGGAAAATTTTCATTATCAACTATCTGCTTTGCACTTAAATGATTATGAGCATCTGTAATTCCCATTTTTTCTCTCAATGGTTCAATAACTTTATGATACAACTTCACCGCAGTTTTAGTTTCTAAACCCCAGTCTTCACCTAAAAAAGTTTGCCTTGACATCCTTATATCTCCTAATTTTTTGTTACAAGTGATGTTTAATATAATGCAATATTATTAAAAAATCTATAAGAAAATATTTAATTTATTGGAAATTTTATTGCTTTTATTGAAAAATATTGATTATTTCTTTTTATATTTCAATAATTAAAATGTATCATTTTACAAGGAGGAGAATATGTTACGTCAGGCATTCATTATGAAAATCAAAGCCGGTGCCGAAGAGGAATATAGACGGAGGCATGATGATATATGGCATGAAATGAAAGAGGTTTTAAAGCAAGCCGGCATATCCAATTATTCGATTTTCCGTGATGGCATCACTCTATTCGGCTATATGGAATTTAAGGACATAGAAAGGCGGAAAGCCCTGTCAAGCAATCCCACTGTCAGGAAATGGTGGAACTATATGGCAGATATTATGGAAGTCAATCCTGATAACAGCCCGGTAACAAAAGAGTTGGAGCAGGTGTTTTATCTTGAGTGATTTAAAGAACTTTATAAAAAATAAATATAAAATTAAATTTTTGGCTTTTAATAAAAAATCCTTTACTTTTATTCTTTTCTTTATATATTTTATTACAAATATTAAAAATAAGGTTACATAAATATGAATAAAAAAGACCTTCTTGTTAGTGAGATTGAAGGTGTGCCAGAGCCTTTTCTTGAAGAG
>JAUVVT010000404.1 GCA_030604505.1 bacterium
CAGACAAACTTGACTTTGGCTGTGGGCAGGACAGGAAAGGCTGTTAATGTAAAAAAGGGACAGTTTCTCCATCCTGAAGATATGAAAAATATTATCGGAAAACTCGAAGGTGTGGGAAATAAAAATATTCTTTTAACAGAACGGGGCACTTGTTTCGGATACAGAAGTCTTGTCGTGGATTTTAGGTCGTTTTCAATTATGCGTTCGCTGGGATATCCAGTTATATTTGATCCAACACACTCACTGAGAAATTATGGAATTTCGAGCAGCAATAAAAGAGGAGGTAGCCCGAAGTTTATTCCAGAGCTCTCAAGAGCAGGAGTTGCTGCCGGAATCGATGCCATCTTTATTGAAACGCATGATGACCTGGAGTATGCAAAATGTGATGCGGCAAGTATGTTGCCTCTGGAAAAACTCGAAGACCTTTTAAAAGAACTAATTGAAATTGATAACCTGTTTTTAAATAAGAAGAACACGAAGAAAATTAAATAAAGAGAAGTTGATAATATATTGGATGAGTATAATATCTTCGTGTGCTTCGTGATGAAAAAATCATATACAGATTAACTGCTTAATTAAAACGGAATAATTAAAATTGAGTATAGAAAAAGCAAAAGAAGTAATAAGACTTGAGGCAGAATCAATCCGGGTGCTTGAAGATAGAATCGGAGAGGATTTCCAAAAGGCAATCGATATTATCTTTAACTGCAAGGGAAAGGTAATAGTAACCGGAGTTGGAAAGTCGGGGATTATCGGGAAAAAGATTGCTGCAACATTATCAAGTACTGGAACTCCTTCGGTTTTTCTTAATCCGGGCGATAGTGTACACGGGGATTTGGGAATAGTCAGCGGTGATGACGTTGTAATCTGTTTGTCGAAAAGCGGAGAATCAGAAGAATTCCGCGTTTTTATATCGGTTATAAAGAGAATGAATATTCCTGTAATATCTCTTTTGGGGAAGCAAGATTCATTCCTTGCGAAGAATAGTGATATAATAATAGATGTGAGCGTCAAAGAAGAAGCATGTTCGCTTGACCTGGCTCCTACGTCAAGTACTACCGCAAGTCTTGCTATGGGAGATGCTATAGCTGTCGCACTTTTGGATAAAAGAGATTTTACGAAGGAAGATTTTGCTTTTCTCCATCCCGGCGGGAATATTGGAAAAAGGCTGTTGCTGAAGGTTAAGGATATTATGTACACGGGAAGTTATATTCCCAAAGTTAATAAAGATTCTACCTTTAAAGAAATCGTCGTAGAAATGAATGCCAAGAGATTTGGCAGCACCTGCGTTGTAAAGAAAGACGGAGTATTATGCGGAATAATAACCGACGGGGATTTGAAAAGAACACTTGAAAAATATGAAGACCTGCATTCCTTAAAGGCATCGAATATGATGTCGAAAAAACCAAAAACTGTGAAAGAAGACGACCTTGCAATTGTTGCCTTGAATACGATGAAACAGTTTGATATAATGCAATTAGTGGTGGTTGATGATAATATGTTGATAGCGGGTATGATTCATCTTCACGATATCTTGGAATCAGGTTTATCTTAAGATGATATTATCAATAACAATCAATATGGTTAAAAAAAGTGGTTTTGTATTAATCATTATTCTTATACTTATAGACTGCATCGGGAATTCTATCGAAGATAATGCTGTAAAGGTTGCCGTTAGGGATATCCCTGACCAGGAAACGTGGGATTTCAATTTTGTTTTAACAAGCGAAGGAAAATCACAGTCGAAGGTTAAAGCCGGACATATGGTTAAATTTAATTCGAAAGGAATATATGAACTTGATGAATCGGTGGTTGTTGATTTTTATAGCAAGGACGGGAACCACACTTCACAAATTATCTCCGACAGCGGATTTGTTGGAGAAAATGGAAGCTTTATGACTGCTAAAGGAAATGTAAAGGCAGTTTCCGACAGCGGTATTATACTTTTATCCGAAGAATTGAAATGGGATAAAGACAGTAAAGAAATTTATACTGACAAGTTTGTTACAATTTACTCAGAAGGTGACACTGTGCACGGATATGGTTTTAAATCAGACCAGGACTTGAGGAGATGGGAAATCATTAAACCGATTGGAACTTCAAAAAGAAAGATTACGTTATAATTATCTATATAATTTTACAAACATGATAAAAATTTTTAGATTATTAAAAAATGTAATATCATTAATTGTTATTGTTTTTGTCTTATTGGATTTTGTCAGTGGATTTGATGATAAAACATACGGGCAGTCTGATGATGTGCTGAAGTACAGTGCAGATATACTTTCAAGCGACATTATAAACAATAAAACAGTCAGAAAATTAATCGGGAATGTTGTTCTTTATCAGAAAAATGATACATTGGCAAGCGATGTAGGTATATTTTTTCAGGAAGAAGACAGGTTTATATTTGAGGGGAATGTCAGACTTAACGATGGAGAAAAGGAGCTTATTTCAAAAAAGGTTATTTTCGATAATAATGAAAAAATATTTTATTTTGATGAGGGATTTAAATTAATTAAAGGGGATAAAATTCTTACCGCAGATAAAGGAATTTATTACAGAAATGAAAAGAAGTCTTATTGTAAAGGGAATGTAAAATATGTCGATAGTGTGCAGACGATTGCCTGCGGAAGTGCTGAGTTTTTTGAGGAAAATGAAAATATTTTTGCTTATGACGATTTGATAATCAATAATGAGAGCGAAAATATAATTATAACAGGGGGGAGGGGAAAATACTCTGGTAAAAATGATTTTATGGAGGTCTTTGATAATCCGAAGATTATTTTTAAGGAAAATAATACAAAAATAACCGGAGAAAAGATCGAATATTTTGCAAAAGAGTCTAAGGTAATTGCCCTGGGAAATGTGGAGATTTTAAAGGATAATCTTAAAGCCAGTTGTGAGATTGCAGAATATACTGAGGAAAACGGAGAAGGAAAAATAAGATTAAAAGAAAATCCTGTAATAATTCAGGAAAATAACAATATTA
>JAUVVT010000087.1 GCA_030604505.1 bacterium
CCTTATTTGCTGCATATTCTATTTAGCTCCTTTAAAAGTTCTAAAGAAAATGCCGGTGACGATTTATCAAGTGTATTCCCATTTAGATAATTTATAAGTTGAAGATAGGATTTTTCAAATTCGCCTAAATAAAAATAACCCAGCGCCATAATTTTTCTGAGTTCTTTTGCAGTTACTTTTGAATTATGAATAAAATAGTAATCCTCTCCATCTATATCAAATCCTGCTGAATCTATTTCAACTGTCTTCAAAGCCCAGCCCAACGAGCCATTATCTGTACTGTAATTATTGCTTTCGTACAGCGCAAATGAATATCCGACCAGCAAATCAAGGGAGTTTGGATTTTTATTTAAGCCCGAATCGAAATTAATAATCGCCTGTTCTACGTTATGAAGGGAAAAATGTGTCCATCCGAGACCGGTAAGAACTTCTATATGAGTTGGATTTAACTTTTTAGCGGAATTAAATTTAGCCAATGCCTTATTATATTCTCCTTTTTCATAATAAGCCCAGCCGTCAGCAATCATTCTCTGGGCTGACCCGGCAGATGGTCCCGTTAAATTATCCCCGCCGCAGTTATAAATTATTATCATTACTATTAAAAATGATGTATATTTTAATATTTTCATCTTACTTAACAAAACTCTTTATTTTAGAAAAATCATTTTAATTAAGTCTTTAAAATTGCCTGATTCCATAATACATATATAAATACCTGAAGATGATAAGATACCATAATCGTTTCTGCCATCCCATTTTACGCTGTAATATCCCGCGGATTTAGATTCATTAACAATCGTTTTTACTTTTTGACCCAATATAGAATAAATTACTATTTTGACATTTCCGGCTTCAGGGATTTGATATTGGATTGTAGTTTCCGGGTTAAAGGGATTCGGAAAATTTTGAACAAGTTTATAACTTTCCGGCAGAATTGATTCTTCTATTTCAAATTCAGAACTTGCTTCTTTCGATATATTCCCGACTCTATCGGAAATTTGAATAGTGATTATATGTCTGCCGGGTGTTAATTTATTCCAATCAACAGGAATTTCAATCATTTCATTGGCATTATCATAATATCCCCTGAATGCTGTTCCATCGATTGCAACCTTTAGGGCATTTATATCAATTCCACTACCTTTTTCAATAAATTCAGTGGATACAATTAATCTGTCATCAACTATATCCAAATCTTTTATGTTCAAAGAAGGAGCCCTGTCATCGAATGCGGCAAAATATCTGCCAAGTTTGTCTATCTGCACAGTTAAATTGCCATTTTCTTCAAATTCTCCCGAGACAAATTCAGCTTCATCACTGTAATAATTTCCTTTGAAGATTCCAATCTTTTCTTTTTGTTCATCTGAAATATCATCCAATTTTAAAGATAATAAACCGGGTTTAGAGAGAACTGCTTTTGCTGGTCCCAAGTTATATCCTAAAATAAACGTCAGGTCATTTTTTGAATCATCTTTATTCTCATTATTAAATCCTGCGATATCGGTAAGGCCCTCCTTTATCATTACTATTGTCTTATCGTCATCGAAGCTGCCTTTTTTTAGAGAAAGATTGAGATTATCATCACTTAAGTTCAATCCGGTTTTTAGTGCTGCGACTCCAAAAGTTATATCCCTTTCTATTTCTAAATTTCTTTCAAATCTGTCTACAGAGGTTACCTTTATGGAAGCGGTTCCTTTTTCACCAAGAGGGAACTGAAAATCTGTTTTCCATGCGAATAAATTCGGAATTTTTTTCACTTCCCTGCCATAAACCATATCATCTATTTTTATTTCAAATAACGGAATCTGTATAAGTGAATCTGTTGCATAAACGACAAAATCTACATATTCTCCTGCTATAGGATTCGGGAATACAAATAATTGAAGTTCGGTCAGAGAAATTACTGTTACAACAATTGTATCTGAAGCAGAATAATTTAATGGGTCAAATACTGTAATTATCAGGGTTTCTTTTCCAATAAAATCGGGTTTGCTTCCGATAATCAGTTTATGGTCTTTTCCTTTACTCAGTCTTGATTCATCAATTGTAACATTTTTATTTCCTGTAACGACCCACCGCATAGAATCATTTGGTGTATCTGCGTCTCTGACATAAGGATTAAGGGAAATCGAACTGTCAAGTGTTCCGCTTATCAATTCTATATCGGGTAAATCACCTAAAATCGGTGCATCTCCTTCATCGACTATTACCAATACATTTTTACTTGATGATTTATTTGAAACAGTATTGACGGCGGTAAATTTGAATGTTACCTGCCCAAGAAAGTCTAACTGATTCCCGATTTTAAAAGTGGCAACATTTGTTTCGGGTTCTATTTGAACAATAACCTTTTCCATTGAACCTGAAACCTCCCATTCAACATATTCCTTTAAGGAATCGGGAAAAATTACAAGATAGTCATCAAGGTCTATTGTCGCTGTCGAAGCTTTTGTTATTTTGACACTGGGTATATTCTTTATGAAAGGAATACCCTCACCCGGCAGAACAGTGACAATTATATTGTCTTCCCTGAAATTGCTTTCCGGGTTGGTTGCCCTGAATATAACATCAACAAATCCGGCAAAAAGCGGGTCATAAGATTCAATCAATACCTTATGAGTGGTAGGGTCGATTGAAACAGATATATTTTGACCACCTGAGTATGTCCATGTAATTTCACTTCTTGCTGAAGTTTTATCCCAGACATAATCGTCAAGGGTTATAGAAGTATCACTTCCGCCGATGGGAATAAAGACATCAGGTATTCCCCATACGGTCGGGATGTCATCACTTAATACTACCACTCTTACAGTATCACTGTCAAAATCGCCATCCTGGTCGGCTGCAATAAATATGACATCCTGAACACCCCATTGAGTTTCATCTGTCAGATTAAAGGTTGCGTTTTTATCATTATCTATTAATACTTCTGCGATAGTATCCCCTATGACGCTCCAGACTAAATTTCTAATGGGCAGGTCGTCCCAAACGTAATTATTAAGATTTACATAATCATGAATAAATGTATCTGTATCGATAACAATATCAGGTAGATTAGATATTCTTGGAGGTTCATTTCCCACAAAAACCTCAACTGTATCTGATGTTGATAATTTTCCATCTGAAACAACAAAAATCATTTCGTCAGACCCTAAAAAATTTACTTCATTAGCAAATCGGGCTGTAAAATTATTAGCTGAGTCAAGGCTGACATCTATTTCATCATTTCCAGAAAATGACCATGAAAAACTGGTTATTGAATCGTCAACATCATAAACATAATTATTCAATACTATACTTGTATCAATTTGTGCAGGACGCATAAATATTACATCTGGTAATTCTGATATAGGAGGATCATTAACAGGAGTAATCCGCACAGGTGTAATCAAGCTGTCTTTTGCACCATAGGGGTCCTGAGCAAAAAATATTACACTTCCATCACCAAACCAGTTTTTTTCACCTGTTATATAAATTTTTCGACTCTCGTTATCTACTTCAACAAAAAGACTGCCCGAAGCGGCTTCAGCACTCCACATAATCGACTCAGGAGGATTGTCTTGGTCACTTACCAGAGAATCCAGAATGGGGGATTCATATCTGGTATCTTCCTCGAAAATAATCGTTTCTGGCATATTAACAATTTCAGGTGGATAAGTTACGGCAACAGAAACAGAATCACTCCCTTCATCCCCCAATAAGTTAGTTACAGTAAATACAATATTTTGACGTCCAACCCATTCCCCTACAGAAGTATAAGTGACCCTGCTTGTACTCGGGTCAATATCTATATCAACATTATCTGTCTCAGCAGAATAAGTCCATACTAACTCTGACAGGTCATCCGGAGGATTAATAAGATAATCGTTCAATACAGTATTGCTATCGCTCTGCCCTTGCAGCAGTAATATATCCGGAAGCCCCTCTACACCCATTCCTTCAATACTCACCGTAAATTTATGCATATGATGAAAAGGACCGGACTTTAAGGGATATTCGTGGTATTTTGTATCCCTATGATTCACTCTATCATAATCGAATTTTATTTCGGTACGTTCTATTTTGTTAATCGCCTTAAGTTGAAATCGGGCAAATTTACCCTGTCCATTAACCCAATTAGACCCAAGTACTACAACCGCATTTAGTTGAAAACCCGGTATGGAATTACCAGGGTCTCCATGAGTGCTGTTATCTATCACACCTCCACTAAATATGCCTGAAGAAAAATCAAATGGTTTGAATGTTTTTTCATCCCCCATCAGATTAATCACTTCAAAATATCTATCATCAAAAGTCAAAAACGCGTCGGTTCCAGTTACATTTTTTTCGCTAAAATTCACCCAAATTTCCAATTCAAGAATATCTCCAACTTCAATAGTCGCGTTCGTTTTATGATTAGAATCCCAGAGCCATATCGATAAATATTCCCCTTGTGCATACACCTTTCCCGGGAAAAATAGGGAAACAGCAAGATAAAGTACCAATAAACCCTTGAAAAAATTTGAATAAACTATACTTCTCCACACCAAATTCTGAATCTCAAAATTAATCTCATCCATGAAATATTTCATTTTGCTTGTTTCCTGAAATATCTATATAACTAAATATAACAAATCAAGGGAAGAAATAAAATGGTTAAATAGTTAATTTTATTATCTTTTTCCGCTATTACTACTGCAAATTATATGCCACTTACTATAAAAAATAAAATTTAAATATTTATATTAAAAAAATATTCATCCGAATATTAAATATTAATATTAATTTATAGAAAATTTGAATGAATAAAAAATTTTATATTCAATTTATAAAATTTGAAATTCAGCTTATTATCATGGAATATTTTTCTTGTTAAATGGAAACCTTTGCCTGCAAAATAAAAAAAAGCCACAATCTTCCTCTAATATCTCCACAATTATAATGTAAAAAAGTTCCAATTAAAAATAATTTTTAAAAAGATATCAGAAAAAAATTGTAGCAAGTTATAAAAGAATAAACCCCTTATAAATTTTATGTTTTATTAAAAAGTCTTAAATAACAAAAGCCGCAGGCTTGAATCTCACCTGCGGCTTTTTTGATTTATTCACCAGTCACCTGATTTTCTCCCGATTTACTTCAAGAATACCATTTTCCTGGCGGCAATAAAGCTACCTGCTTTGATTCTGTATATATAGACTCCACTTGAGACCTTCAATCCGATATTATTGGTACCATCCCATTTCACTGTATGATAACCGGATTCGAGATTCTTATTCATGATAGTCTTAATCTCCTGACCCAGAATGTTATAGATTTTCAAGGTAACCATGCTTGCTTCTGGCAATTGAAACCTTATATTCGTTTCGGGATTAAATGGATTCGGATAGTTCTGAGATAATTTAAATTCATCAGGCATATTAGCAACATTTGCAATCTTCGTTATTTTATTATCAGAATTTCCTAATATAATATCGGTCAGCATAATATTAGGAGTTTCTCCATTGACCTTTGACTTAAATCTGAGATTTATAAGATTACCGTTTCCTTCTGCGGTCTTGACCTGACCATACAGACATCCAACATATACCTTACCTTTTCGGTCGTCGACAGTGAAGAACGCTGTTTTATTATTACCCGGATCACCCGAGACCAGGAAATCACCTTCCGTCATATCCCTATCCAAAACAATCAATTCATACTTATCAGGATCATACTTTACTGTAAACTGATAAGCTTTGAGGTCTGCCACATTCTCAATCCATACACTAACGTCGAACTCAACCTCTTTGAATACAAGTTCAGGAACATCAAGTATCTCAAGTTTTGCATTAGAATTATCTCTTCCAGGTACTTTAAATAATGGCAACACACCCACTTGATTAATATTACCCATAACCATCATAAGGTCCGGCAAATCGATTTCCCCGTTACCATTAATATCACCCATTTCTCCATATTCGGTGGCGGTAGTATCAAAAGTGTAATAAGTTTTAACAAAGGCATAATCATCGGAGTCAACAGCATTATCACCATACCCCGTTGAATCATTTGAAGAGACATCGCCACCTCTAAGCTCCTTAAAATCATGCTCATTAAGATCTGGTTCAGAATAGAGCGAGTCGCTTGTAGGATTGATTCCAACAAGATAATCACCGGGAACAACATTAATATTAAAATATTGACCACTTAAATAATTTGGAGTTTTTGCAACGAGATTATACTTTCCTGACGGAACACCCTTTAATTCGTATTTTCCATCACTGTCTGTGGTAATCTGAACGCCTGATTCTCCTGGATTATTATCATTCAAACTATTAAATGCCGCATTACTTATCGGCAGATAGCTCCCTATTTCTCGCAGTTCAAATGTAATCTCTTTAGAGAAACTACTTCCCCTGCCCTGTAAAGGAACATTTCCGGTTATTCTCGCCATTGGAGCAGTTCTCACCGTAATTGCAGGTGAATAATTTACAGTAGGTACATCACCAGATTCATCAGTAAATCTTGTTTTTCTGGTACCTTCCATTAAAAATTCTACCTCGGTCTCTTCAGAATTAACATTTTGTGTCCCTTTCGAGGCAATCTGGATCTGAGCAACTATAGAGTCTAAATTATTTGTACTTTTCCCATCAATACGAATCATCCCAATATCAAACTTCCAGTTTTCAGCATCAGACTCAACGGTTCCGCTTCCAGTCAAGGTATCACTGCCAAAGAAACAATCGGTCGGGAATATATATGGCTGAATTCCGCCGTATGAATCATTCTGGTCAATTACATCAAATAGGTCATAAGGCAAATCAAAGCTTATAAATATACCTTGAATCGCATTTGCGGAATTAACCTTGATATCTAATGTTATTGTATCATCTTCAGTCAGAGAAATAACATTTGGAACAATTTTTATATTAGATGTTGGTAATGTATTGTCTGTCCCGGTTAATTTTATTGTACCACTTGCAAGAAATGTGGCAGTACTGTCTTGTGGATAAAGGTCAGCAAATGTTAAAGTATCCGGATTTCCGACAGTCGAGACAAAGGCATATATGTAATAATCACCATCAGTAATACCATCC
>JAUVVT010000273.1 GCA_030604505.1 bacterium
TGTCAGTGCCAAAGAGAATTCTATCAGAATATTTTATCATAAAATTACGAATATTTCCCCATTTCATGCTGTAAAAGTCCTTAAATCTTGCTGCTAACTCGATATAAACATTGGGATAAGTTTCAAGTACATACTGTAAATATTCCAACTGCTCGTCAGAATAAAACAGGTCGAGCATATGAGCATTCAGGACTAACATATTTGGATGTCTGTCAAGAACTCTTTCCCATGCGTTAATCGCCTCCCAAAACTTAATCGGGTCTTTGCAATTTCTTGGATAAGGCTGTGAAATATGAACAGAAGCTCCAATAAATCCCAGCTGTTCCATTTTGGTGAAGGTCGGTTCATTAGCAGGATTATCAACAGCGGGCGATACTCCGACCCAGATTTTATACCCGGCAGCACCGCGAGATTTCCATTCTGCAATTTGTTCGGGTGAAAATCTAAGACCGTCAGCAATCCTGTAATCATTTATACACAGCAGAAACCTTTCCTGAAATTTTTCATTTGCTTTTTTCATGAAATTTTCACCTTTTCCTCCGGGTTCCAGAGGAGCACTCAGGTCTACCCACATTTCAAGATTTTCATTATATTGTTCCTTGAGAATTTTTCTGACTTCCATAAGCTTTTCCATTCCTTCAATACTGCCGATATGAGCATGAACATCTATTCTTGGCATTGTTGAAAGTGTATAATTGCTCTGAGCAAATATATAAGTTGCTCCAAATGTTATAAAGATGTAACATATAATATATCTTGATATATACTTATACATATTATTCTCCTTTTTAAATTTTTACTCAGGAAAATTTATGTTAAAATTTTTTATTTTCTCTAATGAATATAATATTAATATTCCCCGACTTATGATGTTTTACTTTTGATAAAAATGATTTTATTAACTAATGTATGGAGGACGATCAATAATTTCCTCTTTTTTTCTGTCCCAGTAAAGCTTTTTTCCTTCGCGATAAGCTCTGGTTGCCATTATAGCACCGATTGAGTGCCAGAATCCTGTATGAATATGACCGTTTGGCATAAGGTTGCGGGACCTCATAGCGTCAATCCAGTTATCCAGATGAAACTTACTGTTATCACGAACGCCTACTGGTGGGAGTTTATTACCGTATTCAGGTGTTGTAATTATTTCAGCTTTGCCGCTTTCGACCGCTGCTTTTAATCCTGCATAAAAATCAAACCCGCCGGGAAGTCTCTGGTGCTCAGGAATAAGGAACCAGCGTGGACTTCCTTCTCCGCCGTGGGCAAATAAAGTAGCGTCTTTGCCGCGAATACAGCTGTAATCGCCAAATTTGTTTGCATAATTTGAAGTGTAAGAATATAAAAACTTGGCATCATGATAAGTTGCAAGTGCCTGAAATGTATCGGGATTTTGCCTGATATCCGGCCAGCCCAATATTCCGCCGCTTGCTACCATTGTGTCTGGAATTGCAGTATCGGTATAAAAATGTACCAATCCAATTCCATGGCTCAACCACTGGGAGGTAATGCCGCCGGAAAATTCGCGGAATATCCTGAATTCAAAGTATGTCCAGGGATCGAAAGGACGATAAGGTCTACCTAACAGCCATCTTTCCCAGTCTGTATCCTCTTCCCTAATTGCCGCTACATCACGATCGTTTGGCACATGCCAGCGGGGATTATTGTCATTCCAGACCTGTTCAATTTTTGTAATCTGTCCTAATCTCCCTGAGCGAACAATTTCACGTACTTTATTTTGAACCGGATCACTTACCCATTGTGAACCCATTTGAACAACCTGTTTTGAAGCCAATACAGCCTCCCTCGCCAGCTTCGCCTCTTCAACATTCACTGCCATAGGTTTTTCGCAGTAACAGTCTTTACCTGCCTTAACAACCTCTGCCAATAATATAGCATGCTGGTGATCACCGGTAGCTATCATTACAGCATCCAATTCAGGCATCTTTAACATTTCTTCAGAATACTTGAATTGCTTAACATCGACTCCAAACCTCTTTTTACAGTCTGCAGCCGCTTTTTCACGATTCAGTTTCCAAATATCGCATACGGCAACTACGCCAAGATTTTTCTCTTTAAATGACATTTCAACCATTCTGCGGTGACCCCTACTGCGCCCTCCGCAACCTATAAATCCAATATTTATTCGGTCATTTGCTCCCATTATTCTCTGATAGGAACCGGCACTCATTGCTGCTGTCGCAACGGTAATTCCGGCAGTCGTTTTACCAAGAAATGTTCTGCGAGTTATTTTTTTCTTTGACATGATATACTCCTTATAATTGAATTTTGATTAATATAATATAAAATACTGTTTATTTAATTATAAAAATATTTTAATAAAAGCAAGAAAATTTTTTAAAAGAGGGCGATTCGTGAACCGCCCCTACAAATGTGGAATGCGAAACAGTTCTTATTTTTTAAAATAGATTAAGCTAAACATTTCAGTGTAAGATTAATCATCTCCCTGATACCCTCTTCAAGGTTTTCTCTTGTTTGTATGTCCCAACAGGACTCAATCGAACAGAATCCGTGATAACCGCTCTCATTCATTATTTTAAAAACTTCCTCAATTGTAATATATTCAATACCCTGCAGTGGTCTGATATGGCATAACCACCCGGAAAGTTTAAAAAATTCCCTCATTCCATTTCGAGCATCTTCCGTACCCAGAAAATTCCCCGGCTCATTCAGAGGTTCAAAGAATGGACTATTTACAGACTCAAAAATTGTTACAAGGTCCTGATAATGAGTTGAAAGTCCACCTGCATGGTTTTCTATCAGTATCTTCACATTTCTTTCTGCTCCGTAATCGGTCAATCTGGAAAATGAGTCCACAGCTGCCTCAATTTGCTCTTTCTTTGTTCCTCCCCTCTTCCCGCCCACATTATATCTTAGCGAACCGGAATCGATATAATTCGCTATGTCCACCCATTTTTTAGCAGTTTCAACATCCTTCAAACGGGTCTCCTTATCAGGATCAGATAAATCAATACCTAAACCACATGGAATATTTCTTACTTTTGTACCAGAGTCGGACATTGCTTTTATTAGTTTATCCAGATAGCCTATATCGGTAGAATCAAAATGTGCTTCAAGAAGCTCAAGATTTTTTACTCCAAAGTTATCATTAATGAATTTCGGATAATCAATTAAAGTAAGTTTTGGAGTATCCTGCCCCTTTCCCGGCCGGATATACCTGCGAAATGCCCATGTTGATATACAAATTCTCTTGAATTTGCGACTTTTTGTTAGTTTTAACTCCTCTTTTAAGCCGGGTGAAGAAGAATTAATATTGAATCCCATTGCACTCATCATACCGGCTGTGCAAACTGCACTTTTGCTGAAAAATTCTCTTCTTGTTAAATTTGACATAATGATACCTCTGTTTTCAGATTAGAAATATTCTTATGGTTTAATTTTTTCACTAAATTCAAGTTTTTCATCATCAGGTCCGCGAATGTTAAAATATTTTATGCCGTTATCCCAAAAGTTTAAGAACACAGGGGCATCTTCCAGAATTTCGAAGCCTGCTTCCTGAAGTTCTTTGAATGCCTTATCGATATCGGCAACATCCAAGGCGATGTGGTCAATGTGTCCGTCTTTTCTTGACGAAATTTCTTTTAAAATTTCTCCAAACTTTTGATATAATTCAATTACAAATCCATTCTTTTCCATCATTGAAACCTTTGTCGATTCATCACCGGATGGAATCTCCGCATACATAATTTCTTTAAAACCGAATTGATGATAGAAATTCTTTGATTTTTTAATATCAGTTACCGGAATTCCAAGATGACACCACCCGTTCAAATTCCCTTTACGGCGGGATTTGTCCAGGTCCAAACGCTGGTTGAACTCAACTTTTTCACCGTTTGGTCCCTTCAACATAATAATTTTTACTCCTTTTGACCAGAATACATCTATAGTTCTGGGGCCATCAGGGGTAGATTCATCGATGACGGCGCCCGCATCCAGAACATCTTGTAATGCCGTATCAATATCGAGAACATCGATTGCAAAATGGTCAATATGCCCGTGACTGCGGGCTTTTATTTCATTGAGAGATTCACCAAGCAATTGATACAGTTCGATTGTTATATCATCTTTTTTCAGAAAAGTCACCTTAATGTCTCCTTCCACAGTGGGAACCATCGGCTCGTGCACAACCTGAAAACCAAGTTTTTCCGTATACCAAGCCTTGGACTGTTTAATATCGTGTACAGGAATACCAAGGTGCTGGACGCCCTGCAAATTATTCTCCAAGAGAATTTTTTCATTTCTTGAACATTTTAATAATAAGAAAGTCAATAGTGAAA
>JAUVVT010000370.1 GCA_030604505.1 bacterium
GAAAGAAAATAGCATGAAAAACAATATTGTCCTTCCCGATAAAATGTATAAGTTTTGTATCTTCATCAAGCCAGTATTTCTTCCAGAGATCCGGCTCGCCAATCTTTTGGCCATACTCCTTTGTGGAAGATATATAACCCAATGGTGCGTCAAACCAAACATACAGAACCTTTCCCTTTGCTTGCTCCAGAGGAACCGGAACACCCCAGTTAAGGTCCCGGGTGACCGCCCGTTCCTGCAGTCCCTCTTTAAACCATCCATTGCAGAAGTTTATCACATTGTCTTTCCAATTCTTTTTACAATCAATCCATTTTTTTAATCTTTCCTGAAACTCACCAAATTTTAGAAACCAGTGTTTGGTCTTCCTTATTTCAGGCGTACTGCCGCATACTTTACACTTGGGTTCGATAAGCATCGTCTGCTCTAACCACTTTCCGCAATTCTCGCATTGGTCTCCTCTTGCCTCGGGTTTATTACAATGTGGACATATCCCCTCAACGTAACGGTCAGAAAGGAACATCTTGTCATTTGTACAATAAAATTGTCTTATGGTTTTTTCTATTAAATAATTCTTCTCATAAAGCATTAAGAAAAAGTCCTGAGAAGTCTCGTGATGTAATTGATAAGATGTCCTCGAAAAATTGTCGAAACTTATTCCGAGCTTTTCAAAACTCTTTTTTTGTATTTTATAATATTTATCAACTACGTCTTTCGGAGTAATACCTTCTTTTTCTGCTGTTATTGTAATTGGAACGCCATGTTCATCGGTCCCGCAGATATATAATATATCCCTTTTCTTTAATCTCTGATACCTGACAAAAATATCAGCAGGAAGGTATGCTCCTGCAATATGACCGAGATGTATCGGACCGTTTGCATAAGGAAGTGCACTCGTTACAAGATATCTTTCTTTTTTCATAATTTCTTGTATAGTTTTTAAAAAAATTTCTCCTCATAAGAGGAGAAATTTAATTTAAAGTTTCTTTGCTTACTTTCTTTTCAAAAAAAAGTAAGTTATTCTTTCAATATGTTTAATACATCAATCAGACTCATCTTATCGCACATATCGTTTTCGTATCTAACCGTTACAGATTCATTGAAAATATCTATCTTTTCTACCTTCCCATCACCATGTGGCGTTTTAATGACCGTTTCGATTGCGGGAAACTTTGCTTTTGCTTCCTGATAAAATTCCTTTTCAAACAATAAACAGCACTTCAGTTTTCCACAGCATCCGGAAAGCTTTAGCGGATTTAAGGTAAGGTGCTGTTCCTTGGCAAGCTGTGTTGTAATCGGCGAAAACTCCGTTATACACGTCGTGCAGCATTTGGATATCCCGCAGACTCCACATCCGCCTGTCCTCTTTGCCTCATCCCTTGCTCCTATCTGCCTGAGTTCGATTCGTGTCTTATATATAGAAGCAAGGTTTTTAACAAGCTCCCTGAAATCGACCCTTCCGTCAGCCGTAAAATAAAATGTTAATTTATTATAGTCAAACTGATATTCTGCATCAATAATCTTCATTACAAGATTATGTTTTATAGAAAGTTCACGGCATTTTTTTAGTGATTCCTCTTCTTCTTCTCTGTTTTTGAATAATTTTTCAAGCTCCTCTTTGCTTGCTTTCCTTAAAATTTCCATCAATTTATTGATATCCTCAGAATTATCACTATCTTTAAAATGATGAACCCTCCCTATATCTTCACCTTTATCTGATTGCAATATAGCAAAATCACCCTTCCTAAACGGATATTGCTCAGGGTTTCGGTAAAACTCGCGCCTGAATCCTTTAAACTCTATTTCAATAATTTCATTCATTCGATATTCTTTTATTTAAAATCTTTCTCACATTTATAACAAGATTAATGATTATCAAATAAAGATAAATATTTTTATTGATTAGGTCAATAGATTTTTCTATTTCATTATTTACCAGCTCGAGTTCCTCAAAATATAAATTGTCCGATAGTTGATTTATAATAGGATTATTAATTATATCTGTTTTTTCCGCTTCGGTTATCTTATAATGAATTGCATCTTTAATCCACAAGTTAATTATTGTCAAAACATCTTTTACGAATTTTAAATTTTTTCTGTTTGACAATTCTTCTGCATAGTCGAGATAAATCTTTGAATCCTTCAGTAATATAATCTCAAGCAGCTTTTCGGCAAATTCATTCTCTTCCTCGATTCCTTCCTGAAGATATTCTAATGCTTTTGTATAGCTGCCTGTCGAGATATTTGCTATAATTTCTGATTCCTTATCATTTATATTAAAGTATTTTATAAGGGAAAACATTATCTCATCATTGCTTAAAGGTGAAAATTTAATTTTCGTACATCTTGATTTTATTGTAGGTATTATCATCCCTAAGTCTGTTGCTGTTAGAATAAAAATCAGGTCTTTTGGCGGTTCTTCAAGCAATTTTAAAATAGAATTCGCAGCATCGAGTGTCATCTTTTCTGCATTTGATATTATCACAACCTTCTTTTTCCCTTCAAACGGCTTAAAAACAGAGGAACTTTTTACATCTCTGATTGTGTCTATTGAAATTGATGTATTGCCTTCAAATGTTACTCTTTTATACGGCGACTCAACCTTTTCCCTCTTTTTCAGATATATCTCTTCAGCTATTTGTTCGGGCTTTTTATTTTCAGATTTTCTAATAAAAACAGGCATAATATAATCCACATCAGGATGTTCCATTTTATTTATTTTAATACAGCTTTTACATTTATTACACGGCTTTTCAGCATCACCTTGACAGTTTAACCATTTAGCTATTTCAAATGCAGCAGCAACCTTTCCTGTTCCTTCTATGCCGTAAAACAGGTAAGCATGGCTCAGTCGCCCGCTGTTTATAGCATTTTCAAAAAAATGCTTTATCTTTTCCTGACCAATTATATCTTCAAACATCCTATTCTCAATTATAATCTATGTAAAAAAATCAAAAATTTGGTAAATTTATTATATATAGCTTTATTTTAAATAACCTAAACCTGTCATCCTGAACTTGTTTCAGGATCTACTTGTTTCAGCATCTCAATACTTAATAAAAAATAGATTCCGAAACAACACTGAATCAAGTTCAGCACAGGATTCGGAATGACAATGTAGTTGGTTTTCACTTGATATTTACCTAAAATTAACGACAAAATATTGAAATTCCCAAACTTTATCAAAGTCTTGCTAAAAATTTTAAATAATCATTCATAAATCATCATTTGTAAATCGTAAATATCAATCAAATCCCTCATATTTAACAAGATTGGCGCCGATACTCCCGAGACCGATAGAACC
>JAUVVT010000037.1 GCA_030604505.1 bacterium
AATTTCTGCCCTGAGAATGTCTTTTTCTAATGGATTGAGTTCTTTTTTTGCAATTTTTTGTATATGAGCTGGTTGTAATGTTACCATTAGTTCATTCATAATCTTTTTACTGCTTTTTTTAATCATTTTTAGTTCTGCTCCAAGTCTGACAGCTGAAAGAAGACTCATAAATTCAAGTGGAGTAATTATTTTTGCGGTCTTTAAAATAGCTCTTGCGCGGTAAATTTTGTCTTCGATTTCGATTCTTGAATCCTTTAATAATTCATTTCTGTACATTTTTTCGTACTGAATAAACCTTTTTGCGACATTTTTGATTTTGGCAATAGTGTCTTTTTCATTAATTCCAAGAGTTGTCTGATTGGAAACCTGAAAAATGTTTCCCTGTACATCGGTTCCCTCGCCATAAAATCCCCGCACTGTAATCCCAGCAGGAACTATCTCTGAAAAAACCTTATCCAAATTTTTTGATAAAACAATTCCGGGGATATGGCAGAAAAAGGAGATTCTCATTCCTGTGCCTGTATTTGTGGGACAAGCAGTAAGATAACCCAGTTCATCCGAACAGGCATAATCAAGCATAGATTTAAGATTATCGTCAATGGTTTTTATATTTTTCCAGATTTTGTTAATTTCGAGTCCGGATTCTATCCACTGAATTCTCAGATGGTCTTCTTCATTAATCATTATACAGGAAGATTCATCTTCATCTACAAGAATTGCTCTTGGATTATTCAGTTTTTCAAAAAACGGGCTGATTAAATGTCTTTCAACCAGAAATTTTCTATCGAGTTCACTGATGTTGTTTATTTTAACAAATTTCAAATCGTTGGAGAATTCCGGTTTCGTTACGGCATTTTTTATAATTTCAATAACACGTTCTAATTTTTCCTTTTCTGCGCGATTTGTAAAGGGAACATTCTTAAGATTTCTTGCGAGTCTTATTCTGCTGCTAATTATTATGTCAGAATCTTTTCCTTTTCCGTTGAGCCATTTAGAGCTTTTTTCGATTAATTTGTTAATTTCCAATTCACTTAGCATTTTTTTCAATATCCCTAATTTTATCCCGTATCTGCGCTGCTTCTTCAAATTCTTCCTGTTTAACAGCCTCTTCAAGCTCTTTTCTTAATCCGGAGAGCGTTTTTTCTATTAATGAGCTTTTTTTATTTTTTATAATCAGGTGTTTATTGTTGCCATGAATTCGTCTTAAAATAACCTTTAAATCCTCTTCAAATGCCTTATAACAGGATTCACATCCCAACAATCCCGATGTTTTAAATTCTTTATAAGTTAATCCGCAGTCATTACAAACGATATTCTTTGACGAAGTTTCTTTATTAATCAGTTCTATCATCTTTTCTTCAGCGATTCCAAATATAATCCCGCTGAGTAAAAGGGGTATCCCTCCCATCGGATTACTGAAACCTTTTTCTTCTGCGCATTTATTACAGATTCGTATATCCTTCTTTTCGTTATTTACTATAATCGTAAATAATATATTTGCAGGGTTTTTATTGCAGAATTGACACGTCATTCTTTTATATCCCTTTTTATTTTTCCATCAAATAATTCTATTATTCTGTCAGATTTTTCAGACAATTTTTCATTATGTGTTACAAGGACAAATGTTTGAGCTTTTTCCTTACAATAAGACCATATTATTTCATGAAGGTTCTCACTATTTATACGGTCGAGATTGCCGGTTGGTTCATCTGCCAGAATAACAGCCGGATTATTTATCAAAGCTCTTGCAAAAGCAACCCGCTGGAGTTCACCCCCTGAGAGTTCACCCGGTTTATGGTCGAATCTTCCCTCCAGTCCGACGTCTTTTAAAAGTTTTTCCGATTTTTCTCTTATCTCTGTTTTGTTATCTCTGCTGATAAAACCGGGCATCATAACATTCTCCAAGGCAGAAAATTCAGGTAAGAGATGATGAAACTGAAATACAAACCCAATCTTTTTATTTCTGAAGAGAGCAAGTTCATTTTCATTTAATTCTGTAACATTTTCGGAATCAATTGATATACTTCCGCTTGTGGGCTTGTCGAGTGTACCCAAAATGTTCAAGAGAGTACTTTTGCCCACACCGGAGGGACCAACTATCGAAACAATCTCACCCTTTTTAATATTAAAAGTTATCTCTTTTAACACATTTAATACATTCCCACCGATACTGTAATTTTTACAAATATCCCTTACACTAACCACATATTCTTTTTTACTATCCAAAATTATATCCTATTTATGATTTACGAAGTACGATTTATGAATAAATCATGAGAATAGATAATCGTTAATTGTTAATTAAGGAATTCTTCATTTTATCAAATTGTAAATATTATTCATATCTTATTGCTTCTATCGGATTAAGCTGTGCTGCTTTCCATGCCGGATATATTGTGGATGAAAAGCAAATAATAACAGCGATTAACAATACAACAATCATATCTGTCATCTGAATATCAACGGGCAAATAATCAATCACATAAGTATCCGTCGGCAGAGGAAAAAACCTGTATTTTTCCTGTAGCAAGCACAATAAAAATCCAGCCGTTCCTCCGGTAAAAATTCCAACCGATGCAATTATTCCGCCTTTCAGCATAAAGATTTTCATTATACTCGCAGAATTTGCACCCATTGACTTTAAGATACCGATTTCTCTTCTTTTATCCATTACAAGCATTATAAGGGAGCCGATAATATTAAATGCAGCGACAAGTATAATCAGACTCAAAACAATCTCAGCAGCAAGTCTTTCTATTTTCATCGATGAAAAGAGTGTTTTGTGGAGTTCATACCATGTCTTAACAATAAAACCTTCCGGCAGAGATTTTCTGATTTTTTCAGCGGTCTCGTATATATATTTTCTTTCTTGTGATTTTATCTCAAGACCTGAAATATTTTCTCCAAACAGAAAAAGCTTTTGTGCATTTCTAAGAGAAATCAAAGCATAGTTATCATATTGAGTAAGTTTTATTGAAAAATATCCTTCCAGCTTGAATTTCATTATCTCGGGCAGAGAATAAATCCCTCCTCTTGTTCTGGAGCCCATAACCAGAACAGTGTCTTCCAGACCGAGCATAAGCTTATCGGCAAGCACCCGGGACATCACTATCCCCGGAAGTTCACTATTTCCCCTCGATTCATCATCGAGATAATTTTCACTGCTGTAAATAATATTACTTTTTATATTATTTATTTCATCAACGGTTTTTATGTCTATTCCCTTAATAAAACCACCTCTTTCACCAAATTCGGAACTTAAAATCCCTTTACTGAGAATAAACGGAGAGACACCAATAATACCATCCGTATTTCTGATATTACTTTCAATATCCTTCCAATCTTTTATTCCGTCAACATTATTAGAAGTAATCCGGATATGGCTGTCGAAATCAATGAACATATCTTTTACAAGATTGCCAAATCCGTTCAGTATTGAAAGGGTGATGATTAAACAGGAAACCCCTAAAAATATACCAATAACAGAAATAAAACTTCCTGTTTTTTTTATCCTGAGATACCTTTTTACTATCGAATATTCAAATGCCATAAAATTTCTACTATGTTATAGAGTAACTATGGATATTACAGATATACAGCTATTAGTTTTTAGTAAAAAATAGAATCATAACTTAAAGCCAACCTTTGTGATTTTTCTTTTCATCGCATTTCACTACTTTCTAATATGCTATTCGTTTCTAATAGCATCCGTAGGGAGCAGTTTAGATGCTTTCCACGCCGGATATACCGTTGCAGCTATACAAAGGAAAAGAGCGATAGAGCCTATTAATGCAAAATCCAAAAATTTCATTGATACCGGCAGATAATCGACAAGATATATATCTTTATTCAATGAGAAAAACTTATAACTATTTTCAAGCCAACAGAGACCGAATCCCAGAGCGGAGCCGATTCCAACTCCAAGCCCGCCGATGATTATCCCCTCATAAAGAAAGACCTTCATAATACTATTACGGTTGGCACCCATCGATTTCAGTATTCCAATATCTCTCTTTTTCTCAACTACTATCATTATCAGTGTGCTGACGAGATTAAAGATTCCCACAAGAGCAATCATTCCAAATACCAAAAGAACCGGAAGGTTCATAGTATCCATCCATTTGAATATCATAAAATGGACATCAAACCAGGTCTGTGCGTAATGGGGATAGTATAATTTATTGTTCAATTCATCGCAGATTCTGTCAGCGAATTTCCTGTTTTCAACCCTCACTGCAGCACCGGTTACCGTATCCTTAAGCATAAAAAGTTCCTGTGCAGATTTCAGCGGAATATATACATAGGTATCATCATACTCATATAATCCGCTGTTAAAGATTCCTTTAACCGTAAAGACCTTTATAACCGGCTGGCTGAATCCTTCAGCAGCTCTCTGCGGGCTCATAAGAATGACAGCATCACCTACAGTAATATTCATCTTTTCGGCAATATTGCTGCCGACAATTATCCCCTGACGGCTTTTACTATCCTTGAGCTGAAGTTCATATCTGCCTTCTTTGATAATCCCTTCAACATCTACAACCTTTGAAAACTTTTCTTCATCTACACCTTTTACAATAACACCTTCTGCTGAACCTCTCCCCTTTCTTATAAGACATTCCTTCTCCAGATAGGGCGAAAAACTGACCACACCACTTGTTTCTTTAAGCAGAGTTTCAATTATGTGATAATCCTTCGTTCCCCTGTTATGATAGGTAACTATTTGAATATCCGATTCAAATTCAATTATCCTTTCCTTGTACTCTTCATCAAATCCGTTAAGTATCGAAAGAGTTGTAACGAGTGCACCTGTCCCAAGAATCAAACCCACTATCGAAAAATAGGTTATTAATGTAATAAACCCTATCTTCCTCTTTTGATATAAATATCTTTTTGCTATGGAAAATTCAAATTTCATAAAATTAAAACCTTCTTACTTTCTTTAAAAAAGAAAGTAAGCAAAGAAACATTAAATTATTTCTTATTCCCCCGATGCTCGGGGAAATAAGAAATGGGTTAAGCTTTTGGGCGCATTGCCGGGAAGAAGATTACATCTCTTATAGACGGCGAATTGGTCAGTAGCATAACGAGTCTGTCTATACCTATTCCCACTCCTCCCATAGGCGGCATTCCGTATTCCATTGCAGTGAGGAAATCTTCATCGAGGACCTGTGCTTCTTCGTCGCCTTTATCGCGCATTTCCATCTGTTTTAGGAATCTCTGTCTCTGGTCGATGGGGTCGTTTAATTCAGAAAATGCATTAGCAAGTTCGCCGCCTGCTATTATTACTTCAAACCTTTCCACAATCCCTTCTTTTTCGCGGTGAATTTTTGTAAGTGGAGAAATATCAATAGGATAATCTGTAAGAAAAACCGGATTGATTAAATTGTCTTCAACCTTTTCATCAAATATTTTTTCAATTATTTTTCCTCTATCCCAAAAATCTTCTATTTCTATATCATTATCTTTTGCAATTTTTTTCAAATCATTCAGGTCATATTTTTCCACATCTATACCGGTAAATTTCTTGATACTATCGTAATATTTCAATTTTTCCCACGGTGGCGTAAGATCAATATCCATATTTTTATACTTAATTTTCATTGTACCGCAGACCTCCCGGGTAACATTGCTGAGCATATCCTCGACCAGTTCCATAATATAATTGTAATCCTTATATGCCTCATAGAATTCGAGCATTGTCAATTCCGGATTGTGTTTTCTATCCATTCCTTCATTCCTGAAATCTTTTGAAATCTCAAATACCTTTTCAATACCGCCTATTACAAGTCTTTTCAGATACAACTCATCAGCGATTCTCAGATACAGCTTCATATTCAGGACATTAAGATGAGTCATAAACGGACGGGCAAATGCTCCCCCGTAAATTGGCTGTAAAACCGGGGTTTCGACCTCAAGATATCCGAGATTCTCGAGATACCTTCTTATGAATGATATAATTTTTGACCTTGTAACAAAAACCTCACGAACATCGGGATTCACCAATAAATCAAGATACCTCTGCCTGTATCTCTGTTCTTTATCGGAAAAGGCATCATACACAGTTACTTCTCCATCTTCTTCTTTTTCCTTAACAATCGGGAGAGGACGAATAGCCTTTGCAAGTAAGGTAAGCTCATTGACTACAATCGTAATTTCCCCTGTTTTTGTTTTAAATACTTTTCCCTTTATACCGATAAAATCGCCAATATCAAGCATTTTGAATATCTCGATTCCCTCTTTGCCAGCCTGGTCTTCTCTGATATAAACCTGTATTTTTCCTTTAGAGTCCATAACGTGCCCAAATCCTGTTTTTCCGTGTCCCCTCACTGACATAATCCTTCCAGCTATCGAAACAACTTCCTCACTTGAACTTAACTTCTCAAACTCCTTAATAATATCTTCAGAAAAATGACTTACATCAAACTTGTATGGATAAGGATTAATCCCTTTTTCTCTAAGTTCTTCGACTTTTTTTATCCTGATATTTCTGATTTCTTCTCCTGCTTCCAATTTTGCCACCTTTTTTTAGACTTTTTGCCACTGCATCTTTTAAATAAAGTAAGTTATTTATTTACATATACCCTCGGTACCCCTGAAGATATTTGTGTTAAGATTTCATAATTTATAGTATTCAGTTTATCGCATATTTCCTGAAGGTCTAAATACTCATCGCCCTGTTTTCCGAATAATACAACTTCATCTCCCTCGCTTATCACATTATCATCTTTAACATCTGCCATAATCCAATTCATACAAACATTCCCAGCGATCGGATACCTGTTTCCATGTATCAAAACCTCTCCTTGATTTGAGAGTGCTCTCCTGTATCCATCAGCATATCCTATGGGTATAGTAACGATATTTGTATCTCTTTCAGTTATAAAGGTTCTGCAATAACTTATGCTTGTTCCTTTTTTTACTCTCTTTTTTTGAATAACCTTTGATTTCAGGGTCATAACCGGCTCAAGCTGAATATTTTTTGATGTTTCATTTGAAGGGTAATATCCGTAAAGCATTATACCTATTCTGACCATATCATAATATGAACCTTCCATATCAAGCACTGCACCACTGTTTGCGGTGTGTTTCAAAGGTATTTCTATATTTTTCTCTTTTAAATCCTCTACTACACGGTTAAACCTTTCAAGCTGCAGATTTGCAAATCTTTTATCTTTTTCATCCGAAGTGGCAAAATGTGCAAATAATCCAATAACCTCCAGATTTGGCTTCTTGACTATTTTTTCAATTTCGCCTGATGCGATTTCCCAGTTAATCCCAATCCTACCCATACCGGTATCGAGTTTTATATGGATTTTCCCTTTTTTCCCTAACTTTAACGATATTTCGGAAACTTCTTCTGCAGTCTTTTCTGAAATGACTGTCATTTCAAGAGCATTTTCAACAGCTTTGTCTATATCGTTCCCCAAAACCGGCATAAGCATAAGAATAGGCGTTGAAATACCCGCTTTTCTTAAAGTAAGTCCTTCACTTAAATTATTGACACCGAAGTAATCGGTTTTTCTTTTTTCGAGCGCTTTTGAAACTTCCGTTATGCCATGACCGTAAGCATTTTCCTTAACAACCGCCAACACCTTAACAGGAGATACTTTCTTTCTAATATTATCAAAGTTTGATAATAATGCTGAAATATCTATCTCTGTGGTTGTCACTATTTCACACATAACTTAATTCGTGACATAGTTTTATTAGTCTTTAAAAACGTTTTGCTTATTTAATGAATTTGATAAATCAAATTCCTACAACATAGAATTTGTTTGATGCTGATTACACGAGCATTAACCTTTCAGAGTTTTAATTATGATTTCCCCGCACTTATAAGATAATCTTCAATAAATTTATCGATATTTCCATCCATAACGCTCTGGACATCACCTGTTTCCGTTCCTGTGCGGTGGTCTTTTACGAGATTATAAGGATGCATAACATACGACCGTATCTGACTGCCCCAGCCAATCTCCTTTTTGGAGCTTTCTATTTTATTTCTCTTTTTTTCTTCTTCTTCTTTTTTCTGCTTGTATAAACGTGCTTTTAATACCTTTAGTGCATTTGCCTTATTTTTAAACTGTGACCTTTCATTCTGGCACTGGACTACAATTCCTGTAGGTATATGTGTAATTCTTACCGCAGAATCAGTTTTATTTACGTGTTGTCCGCCTGCACCGCTTGCTCTGTATGTATCGATTTTCAGGTCAGCCTGATTTAATTCTATCTCGATATCCTCGTCAATCTCGGGATATACAAATACTGAGGCAAAAGAAGTATGTCTTCTTCTATTTGAATCGAAGGGTGATATTCTGACGAGTCTGTGAACTCCGTTTTCTGCTTTTGCAAAGCCATAAGCAAACTTTCCTTTTATTTCGATTGTGGCGCTTTTGATTCCGGCTTCATCTTCTGTCTGCAGGTCCATCAAAGAATATTCAAATCCTTTTTTCTCAATCCACCTCAGATACATTCTCATAAGCATTTCTGCCCAATCCTGTGATTCCGTACCTCCTGCCCCTGGATGAATAGTCAAGATTGCATCCTTGTTATCATCCTCATCACCGAGCATTTTCTTTAATTCCAGACCTTTTACAGAACTTTCGATATCTTCCAATCCCTTCTCAATATCACCGAACATTGAATCTTCTTCTTCTTCCTGGGCGAGTTCAAAAAGTTCCTTTAACTCTTCAAATCCATCATATACCTTTTTAAGCTCATCAACCCAGTATTTGTTCTTTTTTATTTCCTTCAGTATGTCTTCTGCTTTTGTGCGGTCGTTCCAGAATCCTTCTTTTGCAGTTAAAAACTCGAGTTCTTCTATCATTTTCTTCTTTTCATCTACGTCAAAGATATACCCGCAAATTACCTATTCTCTGGTCTAATTTTTCCAATATACTCTTTAGCTCTTCGGACATTTTTAATCCTCCATTTTAAAAACAGCCTACTTTATATAAAAAAAGCAGGCTGATAGATTTTATATATATGAATTTGATAAATCAAATTTTTACAACTTTGTATGCTATTTCTTTTTAGCAAATTATCAAAAATATTAAAACGGTTTTTTACCTTTTTGTCATGTTATATTTTAAATAAAACAGGTCAGTAAATTTTATTTATTGAAAGACCATTATAGTAATGATTCAAAATAGATTCATAGTCATAATCCTGCTGTGCCATAGCTACTCCGCCAACCAGACACATACCCGATCCGTACCCATATCCTGCTCCGTAAAAAGTAAAACTGACCGGTGTACCATCATCTTCTACTTCGGCAGTTACAATAAAACATATACTCGGAAGCTCATTATTAGATAGAACATTTTTGATATTATCATTTTTGAGGACTATATTCTTTTTGCTTCCCAAAATCTCCAGTTCTTTTATCCGTCCTGAATCACCCCTTACCAGCGGTGTAATATCATATAAAGTACCTATATTC
>JAUVVT010000057.1 GCA_030604505.1 bacterium
TATTTATTGTATTTTAAGTATTTATTAGCATTTTTTGGTTCATTTTTTTATCAAAAATCAAGGTTTTTTTTTGATGTTTACATAAAAAAAAGTAATAAATCAGTAAAAAACCAAGGGTTTATCTAGCAAAATATCCACAAAACAGTCCCATCTTAACAGCGACGCTGTTAAGTTTAATAGATAAATGTTTTTTCTCTTCTGCATAGTGCAGAGTATTTTTTTGTGACATCAATAATAACTTATAAATAATAATTTATAATTTAAATGAATAATATCACACATACATATTACAATACCGGATTCCCCCCGAATTCTCCCGAGGAGTCGGGGGAATTACAAATGTAGTTATTATTATAAATAACTTTATTTAAATATAATAAAATTTATGTGTAATGTCAAGGATTATTTTAGTGTTATTACGAATATTTTATAAAACTAATTATTCGTAAATCATAAATTCTAACTATACCTAATCCATTTCAGGACCTCACCGATACTTGGCTTTTTTCCATACATCAATATGCCAACCCTGTATATCTTGGAAACTATCCAGATATCTGCAATAATTGTAAGAATCAAGATCAGGAACGAACCTAATATTTCAATAACAGGCGGAGATGAAACACATATTCTTGAAATCATAATTATTGGAGAAGTGAATGGAAACAAAGATAAAACAACAGCCGTTAAAGAATCCGGATTGCCTATAATATAGGGCATCATAAGAACAGGAATTATAAGAGGCATTATAATAAAAAACATATATGACCGTGCCTCAGATTCATTATTAACAATTGAACCGGCAACCGCAAACAGTCCTGAAAAAAGGAAATATCCAAGTAGAAAATACACTATGAAATAAACAAATATCATCGGTGGAATAGATGGAATATTCGGTATATCAGCAGAAGCTCCCACAAAACCACTGAGAATAGATTGACCGAAGGAAAATACAGTTATTCCAATAATAGACCATACTAAATACTGAGTTAAGCCGACAAGACTAATACCAACTATCTTTCCAGCCATAAGGTCAAATGGTTTCAAAGAAGACATAAGAACCTCAACAACCCTTGAGGTTTTTTCCTCAATTATACTATGCATTACACTCTGACCATATAAAACAATAGTCATATAAAGAATGAACATAAAAACATAAGCAACAAAAAAGGTCTCTATGCCTCCTTCTTTTTTCTCACCTTCACTTATTCTCACCGGTTCGAATTTTATGCCCCGTGTGAGTTTCATAACTAAAGAATGTTCAAATCCCTCATTTAAAATTCTCATTTTTACAACAGCTCTGTTCAAAGCATTTCTGATTCTATTGTTTTCCATAAAATTAGTCACGTTACGTGCATAATAATTGATACTGTTCTTCTCGAATATATCTTTTTCGATATTAATATACCCGTCTATTTCTTTTCTTTGCAGCCTTATTATAAGGTCTTTTTCAACAGCTTCAGGACTATCTTGTCCAACTTTGATATTTTCAAGAATATATCTTTTTCTCCCGTCGCCAAGCTTATCATCCAGATTATCAGAAAATTCTTCATAAATCACACCGGTCTGGTCAATCACAGATATCCTCTTCTGTTTTTAAGATTTTAACTGTGTGAAAAGAACAGGAAGAGCAATAAGTCCAATCATTAAAAGAGGTGCGAGAATAGTACCTATTATAAAAATCTTGGTTCTGACAACAATTAGATATTCACGCTGTAAAACTTTTAGTATTTTACCCATTTTTTATTCTCTATACTTTTAATCTCAGAGATGCACAGAAAAAATGAAAGCAATACTTATAATTCTCTCTGCATATTTGTGTTTTAATTACTCCTTTTCACATTCTCAATAAATATCTGGTTCAATGAAGGTTCCATAACTTGAAATCTTTGTATTTGGACTTTTTCGATAATTTTTTTCAAAAAACTTTGTGTATCGACATTCTCCTGCAGCTCTAATTCAACATAATTCCCATAATCATTATATATGACAACATCATCCGAATTTTTAAAGATATCCCCGTCACCCTGATACTTCAAAAGGATAGTATTCCTGCCGAAGTTTTTCTTAATCTCAGCCAAGTTACCGCTGAGAATATTTTTCCCCTTGTTTATCAGGCATATCTCATCACACAACTTTTCCGCCTGTTCCATTACATGTGTAGAAAAAAGGACGGTTTTCCCATTTTGTTTTAATTCTAATATTATATTTTTAAATATTTCGGTATTTATTGGGTCAAGCCCCGCAAAAGGTTCATCAAATATAATGAGTTCCGGGTCGTGAAAAATAGTTACAATAAATTGTATTTTTTGCTGCATACCTTTCGAAAGCTCATTGACCTTTTTTTTTCTCCAGTCCTCTATCTTAAGCCGCTCAAGCCAGTAAGATATTTTATTATTTGCATCTTTTTTAGAAATCCCTTTTATCCCAGCAAAAAAATTAAGAAGTTCATCGACCTTCATCTTTGGATAAAGTCCTCTCTCTTCAGGAAGATAGCCGATTTTCTCTTTCAGCTTTTCGTTCATTTTTTCCCCAAGAATCCTAATTTCTCCCCTGTCAGGCATTATTATATTCATTATCATCCGTATAGTCGTAGTTTTACCTGCACCATTAGGTCCCAATAGACCGCATATTATTCCCCCTGATAATCCAAGCGACAAATTTTTAACTGCAGTAAAGTTTCCGAATTCCTTTGTTATTCCGTTTACTGTCAGAACTGTTGATATTTGTTCCATTTTTTACCCTTTTCTTTTGCAAAAAATATGAAGCGAAGCAGCCCGTTAGTGATAACTTTTGTTTTATTAAACAATATTAAAGAACAATTATTAAAATGACATATTAATAATACTATAAAAAATAACAAATTTATTTTTTTCCATTTTGTGTAGGTCTTGTGATAAGCAAAGTGATTTTCTCTGTTGGTGACAACACCAACAGAGAGCAATATAGTTGCGGGGTCGGGGGTGCCCCCCTACTTATATTTATAGCATTATTTATGTGTCACAGTACTACTTCTTAGCTGACAGGTTTTACGCCAATTCCTCTTCAGTGATTTTTTTACCCAATTGTGTCTCCATAAAATAAACATAGGCGTCTTCCAAAGTAGGTTGAATATTTTCACCTGAATATTTTTTAAGCTCTCTGCCGGCTATTCTTATCTCTATGGTGCCGTTAATAGATACCATCGATATAATATTGTAGTCTTTTTTAACTTCATTAAGTTCTTTCTCATCAACTACTATCTTCCAGATATGCCCTTCTGCTTTTTTTATTAATTCTGAAGGTTTACCTTTGAAGGCAATTTTACCAATGTTTAAAAGCGCCATATATTCACAGGTACTTGATATATCCCCGACAATATGTGGTGAAAGGATAATTACTTTATTCTGACTGATATCAGTTAGAAGATTTCTGAATTTTATTCTCTCTTCAGGGTCGAGTCCCGTAGTGGGCTCATCCACAATAAGAATATGCGGGTCTGCTATCAGGGCTTGTGCTATTCCAAGACGCCTGAGCATCCCTCCCGAGAGTTTCTTTGACTTCCTGTCCCTTACTTCAGAAAGACCCATAACATTCAGCATTTCATCAACCTTCTTACTTCTTTCGGATTTATTGACCACTCCGCTGAGCGAAGCAACATAATCAAGAAATTCCCAGGTCTTCATCTTGGGATAAACTCCGAATTCTTGAGGCAGATATCCCAATATTTTCCTGATTTCCTTCCGGTTTTCCGTTATATCATATTCGCCGATTTTTACCTCTCCACCCGATGCCTCGAGTAAGGTTGAAAGGATTTTCATCAATGTTGTTTTACCTGCACCATTGGGTCCCAAAAGCCCAAACACCCCCTCGCCTATTTCAATACTTACATTATCGAGTGCCTTAACTCCCTTTTTATAAGTCTTGCTTAAATTCTTAATAACTATATTCATCTTGACACCTTTTATTAATTTTGTGAAGACAAAAATATTTTTTAAAAATTTTGATATTCGAAATGATAATCTTTATAACTTTAGACTAAAGGAAATGGAATTAGCTTTCATTTTTTTCGAAAGAAATGAGAAATTTAAGTATTATTTTTATTATACTTTTATTGATACAACAAGTTCAAAAATAAAAAAAGTTATAATGTTTTATAATGTATTACAACATAATAACTTTTATATTAATTTAGATTATATTTCTATATATTTAGTATTTTT
This sequence comes from bacterium, assembly GCA_030604505.1. Taxonomy (GTDB): domain Bacteria; phylum SM23-31; class SM23-31; order JAUVVT01; family JAUVVT01; genus JAUVVT01. Next base: position 4,203 of record JAUVVT010000057.1, read on the forward strand.
AGGAGAGATTTTGATTCTTTGCGGCTAAGACTGTATTTTTCATAAGCATAGCTATTGTTAAAGGTCCAACACCGCCGGGGACAGGTGTAATTGCTTTTACCTTCTTTTCGACTGATTCAAAGTGTACATCACCGACGAGTCGATAGCCCTTTTTAGCTGTCGGGTCATCAACCCTGTTCATACCGACATCGATAACCACTGCACCTTCTTTGACCATATCGCCGGTTATTGTTTCCGGGACACCCATTGCAGCAATTAATATATCTGCCTGTCTTGTAAAATGAGCGGTTTCTTTAGTTCTTGTATGGCAGACCGTTACGGTTGCATTTCCGCCTTTTGCCTTTCTCATCAAAAGGGCAGCTATCGGTTTGCCCACAATATTGCTTCTTCCAACAACTACAGCGTGTTTCCCCTCGGGGTCAATATTTTCATATTCAAGAATCTCCAGTATTCCGGCAGGCGTACAGGGTACAAATTCAGGATTTCCGGCAAGTAGTTTTCCAAAGTTTACGGGATGCAGACCGTCAACATCCTTTTGGGGATTTATCTTCATCAATATTTCATTCTCGTTTAGATGTTTCGGGAGCGGAAGCTGAATTAATATACCATTTACATCCTTATTATTGTTTAATTCCTCGACATTTTTTATTACTTCCTCCTGAGATAATTCTTTTGAAAGACGCCTCACTTCTGAAGATATTTTTAGTTTGCTGCATGCTTTCTCTTTCATAGAAACATAAACATGTGAGGCAGGATTATCCCCTATCAAGAGAACACTGAGGTGTGGTGTTATTCCGTTTTCTTTGAGCGATTCAATCTTATTCTTTAATTTAGTTTTAACCTCTTCTGCGATTTGTTTTCCGTCTATTATTTTAGCCATATTATCCCTTGATTTATGATTTTAAGATTTTTTCTAAATGCAATCCGCAGGAACATATGCGGGGTGTTCCCGAGCATAATGAAATTACTTTTTATTCTCAAAAACTTTCACAATAACCTCAAAATCTCAGGGCGGGGCTTTATCATTTATTACTTAATCACAATAATCCATATAATCAGCATAATCAGCGGTTTTATTTGGCATAAGACACAGCCCTATATTCTCTAATCACAGTAATTTTGATTTGTCCGGGATATTCCATTTCATTTTGAATTTTTTCTGCTATATCCTGTGAGATTTGATAAGCTGTAAGGTCATCTATTTTATCCTGCTCGACAATAACTCTGATTTCACGTCCTGCCTGAATGGCATACGTTTTAGCTATACCTTTAAATGATTCAACTAACTTTTCGAGTTTTTCTAATCTCCTGACATACCCCTCCAGTGTTGCTCTTCTTGCGCCCGGACGGGAACAAGAAATAGAATCTGCTGCCTGAACCAGTACAGTTATTGGTGTAGTTATTTGTGTATCATTATGGTGACCCTCAATTGCATTTATTACAACAGGATGCTCGTGATACCTTTTTGCAATATCAACACCAATTGAAGAATGAGTACCTTCCGTGTACCTGTCTATTGCCTTTCCTATGTCATGAAGAAGTCCGGCTCTTTTGGCTAAATTTGCATCCATCTCCAAAGAAGCTGCCATAAGCCCTGAAAGATGAGCAACCTCGATTGAATGCTGCAAGACATTTTGACCATAGCTGGTTCTGTATTTAAGTTTTCCGAGATGTTTTATTAACTCCGAATGAATTTTTGAAATAACTACCTCCTAAACTGCCTCCTCACCTGCATCTACAATCATAACTTCAAGTTCTTTTCTTGATTTTTCCACAACATCTTCAATTCTTGCGGGGTGAATCCTACCATCTTCAATAAGTTTTTCAAGCCCCATCCTTGCTACTTCCCTTCTGATAGGGTCAAATGAAGATAAAACTACTGCCTCCGGTGTATCATCCACTATTACTTCAACTCCTGTAACAGTCTCAAATGTTCTAATATTCCGTCCGTCCCGCCCTATTATTCTTCCTTTCATTTCTTCACTGGGAATATTTAACACTGAAACTGTATTTTCAACTACATGGTCAACAGCCGACCTTTGAATAGCAGAAATAATAATCTCTTTTGCTTCTTTATTTGCGTTCAATCTTGCATTTTCACGTATTCCCTTAACCATCATGATTGAATCTTTCTTTGCTTTTTCCAACAAAGAATCCATAAGGAGCTTTTTTGCTTCAGCCGGAGTTATATGGGCAATCTTCTCAAGCTGTTCACTTCCCTTCTTAATGAGCTCTTCAAGTTCCTTTTCCTTATCTTCTAGAACCTTCGATTTGCTGATCACATCCTGTTCTAATTTTTTAATCTCTTTTTCCGATTTGCTTAATAATTCAGCTCTTCTTTCCAGACTGTTTTCTCTGGAAGAAAGGATTTTTTCAAATTTTTCAAGCTCGTGTTTTTTTCCTTTTGTTTCGGTTTCGAATTTTTGTTTAAGTTTATACCATTCATCTTTCGCCTCGAGTGTTTTTTCCTTTTTTATTGTATTAGCATTTTTTTCAGCTTCACTTATAATCTCTTTTGCTTTTTCGGCGGCATTTTTTATTTTATTTCTACCAATATTCTTGCTTATATACCAGCTTAAAATATACGTTATTGCAGCAAAGACAATAACAATTCCTATACAAACATAAACAGATACCTGCATATTTCCTCCAATTCAAAATCAATCTATAATATTGCACCAACTCATTTTCATTATTAATACTTGTTTTTACAAGGTTTTTATGAAAATATTTTGTCAAAAAAAACCCTGTATTAAAATTGTGACTTTTTTAAGTTAAAGAACCATATTATTCACGGTGGGTGCCTTCCCTTGCGCTTTTTACGTCCACTTCGAGGTGAGGCATGTAATACACGCCTGGAGTAAAGCTCCCTATTTTATTAGTGTTGGTTCTTTAATTTGTATAACCACAATACTTAATACAGGGAATGTTTAGTAATTATTCTATAAAATATTTATTTTTTTAAATTCTGAACTTTTTCCCCGATTTTCTCTATCAATCTCGATGCATCCTGATTTGCCTTATTCTGAATTTTATTCTTTTCTTCTCTTTCTCTAAATAACTCATCGGCAATGTTTAAAGCAGCCATTACAGCAATCGTCAGGGGCGATTTCTTGGTCATACTCTTATCAATCTCCGAGATAACACCGTCTACATACTTCGCAACAGATTTTACATATTCAACATCTTCCCCTGCTTTAACCGGATATTCCATTCCATAGATGTTTATTTTTACTGTTTTCTTTCCAAAGTCCATATTTCTGTATTTTTAATTGATTTGAGAAAATCTTATTTTAAATTAATAACACTAATAAAATTTATTTTATAATTAAATCAAAGGCAGTTTATCCAGCTTTATTAAAAGTTTTTGCAATCCTTTCTTTATTTTTGCTTCTTTTTCCGAATTAACATTATTTTCAACGCTGGAAAGATTTAAATTTTCTTTTTTTAATGATTCTATTAGCTTTTTATTTTCATTTTGTTTTTCTATAAGTTCTAAATATTTCTCCTTTATTTGTTTGTTTTCCCCTTTTAACTCAATTAATACGTTAAGTAAATTATCTATCTCTTTTTCAAGTCTATTAAATGTTTCAAATTCCATAGTATAAATTTAACTATAAAATTGTCAAAATCAAAGTAAATTTCACTTTTCTCTTAATTTTGCTCCAAATGAATTATGAAGTTCAATCAAAATCTTTTCGATTACCTTATCTATTTCTGGTTCGTTCAATGTCTTTTCTAATGAGTAATACTGAAGAGAAAAACCTATACTTTTCTGATTTTCTTTAATTTGTTTTCCCTCATAAAGGTCAAAAACATCTATTTTTTTAAGATATACACCCCCATTTGATTTTATACAATTTATTAAATCCTTTGCGGATATGCCTTTTGATACAATAAGTACCA
>JAUVVT010000109.1 GCA_030604505.1 bacterium
AACTGGTCCAGCATCGGTAGATGCAAAAAAGTAAATATATTTACCGCTTTTATCAAACACAGGTTCACTCACATCACTAAATCCACCTGTAACAGCATACGATTTGTTTTTATCAAGTGAATAGACGTAAACCTTTTGAATGTAAGCTGCCGTATTTAAAGTATAAGCAATCCATTTTGAATCAGGAGACCAGACTCCGTAAATATCTCCGAATACACCGGGCGTGTACATATATTCCGTTGCAATTTTTCTCACTACCCCTGTTGTTACATCAATCCAGTAGAGCGATCTGGCATTATCCGTGAAGGAAATTTTTTTACTATCGGGAGACCAGACGAGGCGAGCATAGAATCCTGAGCCGTTTAACTTGAACTTTTTTATTTCCCCTTTACTATCCTGTTGTTTGATATGGAGCTCATATTCACCGGATTCATCAGAAAAGTAGGCAATGAATTTGCCGTCGGGAGACCAGTCCGGACACTTCTCATGAACACCGGTTGTATTTGTCAGGTTACGCGGATCTCCTTTCTCAGCCGGGACCGTGATTATCTCGCCCCGGAACTCAAAAACAGCTCTTGCACCTGAAGGTGAAATTGAAGCATCCCGGATATAGCGGGTTCCTTTGACATATCGGGGACGCACCTCTAAAAGGTCGGATGCAACACCGATTGTTAATTTTCTGCTTTGTTTTTCCAGAAGTTCAAATATATGAAGGTGTCCTGCCCGCTCATAGATGATATTGCTTCCACCCGCAGAAGCATCAAGAATTGGAAAATCAATGTAATAAGTGAGTTGCTCAATCTCTTTGGAATTAATGTCAAATGAAAACAAGTTAAACTCTCCGTTTCGGTCAGAACGAAAATATATCTTATCATTAATCCACATCGGGTCCGTATCATTACATCGGCCTTCTGGTTGAGGAATCTTCTCTATGGAATAATTATCGAATGTACAAATCCATATTGTAGAAACTGTACCTCCGCGATAATGTTTCCATTGATGAAATCGCTCAGCAAGTGGAGTATATGCCACTTTTTTTCCATCTGGTGAATATGCAGCTTTGAAAGCATAGGGGATTTTTAAAGATTCCGGAAAACCACCTTTAACAGGAACAGTAAAAAGTTGAGTATGCCGTCTTGTGAAAACAAACCGCGGAGAAATAAAAAGTACAGCAGAGCCGTTATGTGTGAATCCCCGAACATTATCAAAGCCCGGATGGTATGTGAGACGCTTTGGGATGCCTCCTTCCACAGGAATAACATAAACATCTGTATTGCCATCATACTGGGCATTAAATGCAATAAGTCTCCCATCAGGAGAAAAAATGGGATTTGATTCAATTCCCTCATCAGAGGTTAAACGACGAGCATTCTTTCCTTCAATATCGGCAATCCAAAGATCACCAGAATAAACAAACGCAATGTGATCTTCGCTTATTGCTGGTTGGTTCAATAATTTAGTATCTTTTACATCAATCTCACCAGCTAGTGTAATTGGAATAGAGATAGTCAAAACCAAAGATAATGAAATGGAAAAAATCCATTTTTTCATACGTACCTCCTTATCTTAAAATTTAAAAGATATTCAAAGAGAATAAAATGCAATCTAATAACTAACTCAATACAGAAATAATATCTGCGACTACATTATACTTTGCAAAGGGCGGCATCAGATAAGCCCCTTCTACAATCCCTTTAATTTCCTGAAGCAGCTCCTGGGCAATCAGGACACCCTCTTTTGCAGAATCTTCTTTCGGAATACTGCGTATTCTTTTTCTTATTTCATCAGGTATAACAATCCCGGGAACCTCATTATGTAAAAACTCTGCGTGTCTCGAACCCCTGAGAGGTAAAATACCTGCAAGAACCGGAATCCTGAAATTCTCAATCTTTTCAAGAAAATTTTCAATTGCTCTATAATAAAATATCGGCTGAGTAAATATAACATCAGCACCTTCTTCTATTTTCCTCTTTAATCTTTCGATTTCAGTTTTCATATCCTGAGCCAGTGGATTTCCTGCAACGCATATCGTAAACATAGTCGATTCGCCGATTGTGTTATTCGCAAGGTCTATGCCGGTGTTTAACTTTTTCAATATTTTTACAAGCCCAATAGAGTCCACGTCAAAAACAGAAGTAGCAGCAGGATAATCCCCTATATTTGCCGGGTCACCTGTAATTGCAAGAACATTTTTCAAACCAAGCGCATAAGCCCCAAGAAGCTCCGACTGAAGCCCTATTATATTTCTATCCCGGCATGTAAAATGCAAAATCGGTTCCATATTCACATTCTCTTTTATCAGATGGGCAACTGTTATCGGACTCATTCTTAATCTTGCCCTTGCTCCGTCTGATATATTAACAGCATCCACACCATAACTCTTAAGAGACCGTGCCCCATTAATAACAGCCGAAATATCCAGCCCCCTTGGAAGATCAAGCTCAGCCGTTATCAAAAATTTCTTCCCGATATTTTTAGAAAAATTGGAAAAATCCTTATCTACTGCAATCTCGGGTTCGCAAATTTCTTCGGAAACTTTTTCAATTATGGCAGCTACTTCTCTCTTTACAGTCTTTTTGCCCTTTATTTCTTTTGCTACTTCATTGATATGTTCCGGAGTTGTTCCACAGCAACCCCCTATAAGAAATATCCCCTCCTCAACAAGTCTCAAAGCATACTCAGCAAAATACTTTGGTGTAGTGTTATAAACCAGTCTTCTTTCTATAAGCTGGGGAAGACCTGCTGTCGGATATGCGGAAAGCTTGGCTGTGCTTTTCGGAACCATCTTTTTTAAAATCTGCAGCATCCTTTGCGGACCAACCGTACAATTTGTCCCGATAACTTCTACATTCAGATTTTGTATAAATTCTACAACATTTGCCGGCAGTTCTCCTCCTAAAGTTCTTCCATCTTCGATAAATGTCTTTTGCGCTATTATAGGAAGGTCACACATTTCTTTTGCTGCAGTTATAGCAACTTCCAGTTCCTTCAAATCAGAAAAGGTCTCGAATATCAGCAAATCAACTCCCCCTTCAACAAGATAACCTATTTGTTCTTTAAATACATCCTTAGCTTCTTCATAGCTGATAGGGCTGATTGGCTCCAGGGGTTTACCTATGAGACCAACACTTCCAGCCACGTATGCCTTCCCTTCACTTGCTTCACGAGCAAGTTTTACAGCAGCAAGGTTTATTTCTTTTACCTTATCCTGCAGATTGAAATTCTCAAGCCGGTACCAGTTTGCAGTAAAGGTATTCGTTTCTATTATTTCTGCTCCGGCTGAAACATATTCCTGGTGAATCTTTTTAATCAAATCAGGATTTTTAATATTGAGTTCATCGAATGACTCATCGAAAGAATGTCCCTTCGAATATAAATAGGTTCCAAAAGCGCCGTCACCAACCATCACTTCATCTCTTAACAACCTATCTTTAAAAGATATTTCTGGTTTCTTCATTTTTCACCTAATTATATTTCTTGTATACCAATTTATAAATATATTTTATCTTAATAGTTTTTTCTTAAATGGTTTTAGTGGAGTAGTACTAAAAGTATGTGCGATTATATCCAGCTGGCGGATAAAGGGCTCTTTTTCCTTATCGGGAACAAAAGTTGCCAAATCTATAAAATATATCCGTTTTGTGTTTCTATCAAAAAACACATACGACCTGAAAAATCCGCCAAAATCTTTCTTTTCCCACAATCCTTCAATCTTTATTGCATTCCTTCCCTGAAAATTAATATTTTCCATATTCGTAAAATCATGAACTGTTTCCATTTTATCAAGATATTCTTTCCCAATAAATTCTCTCTTTTCCATTGCCCATTCTTCGTCAAGCTCACTGCCGTCTGCTGAATCTTTCCAATAAACAGATATCATTCTGTCCGGATTAAATCTTCTAAACCATACAAAGTCTTTATCCTCTTTTGCGACTACCATATCCGGCTGCATCCTCATTGTCCAGCCGTATGTTTCATACAACTTTTTTTCAAGTTTTGTATTTTCTTTTCTCCCGAACATACTCTGCTCGACATTTTTATCAATAATATTATCGAACTGATTAAAAATAAAAGCCCTATTCTCTGATATTTTTTCTTTTAATACACTCAAATCAGCCGCTGCAAGAACCATCAACAATTGATTCCTTACAAATTCATCTTTTTTTATTACATAATAATATTTTCCGTCTATTACAGCATTTTTCATATCAGCATCAAGAACAGCCTCAATATATTCAGGAAATTTTCCATTCGAATCAAGAGTTCCAAGAAGAATAATATGTCTGTGATTATTATAATTTGAAAAATTTAAGGGTTCAATCTTTATCAGATTGAATATTTTTTCATTCTGCGGGGTAATTAGTTCTTTTTCTATAATGTCTCTAAGTAAATCTTCTGTTTCTTCCCATATTACAGCATCTGTACAGACAATTATCTCATTTAAATTTCCAACAGCTTTCTTATTCCAATCAGTACATCCAAAAAGCAATAAGAGAACAAAAAACAATAAACCTTTTTTGATAATTAATCTCATAATTTTAGTCTTCTGCAGAGGAATTTGTTTTATCTCGTTTTCATATTATAAAAATGGCGAAAATATATGCATAGCATTGACTTCCTGCAAAGCATTTCTTTCGATCATATTTGATTTTGTGATATTTAATTTCAAACTGGCTCTGCTTCTGCTGCTTTTTTTCTTACTTCACCATGTCTTCTCAATAAAAATGCCATGCCTCCCGGAAGACTTGCGAATATTCCGATGACATAAGCAAGAAATTCTATCGAAAAAGCAAGATTGCCCGATATACCAACATATCCGAAAAACAATACCCCCATAGATTCCCTCACTCCAATACCGCCGATAGTAATCGGCAGAAGGGAAATGATAAATATTATAGGTACAAATATAAAGAAATACCATATACTAATATTTGCCTGACCATTCGCATTCAAAGCAAGCGCTCCAGCATAATGAGTACTTATCCGGAGTGACTGTATCAAAAGAGAAATAAATAAAAGAAAAAAGATGAGCTTTCGATGATTCTTAAAATAATTTATACCATTATAAACCTCTCTCAATTTCTGAAAAACAATCTTGGGCAAGAGCTTTTCCGTAGCGGCTTGAAACATTTTTGCAAATTCTTTAAAATAGAAAAACAAGACTACAAAAAGTAAAAAGATAAAAAATCCACTCACCGGTATTAAAATATATGTAGAATTAATTATTTTCACCGAAACAATTCCAAATATCATCGCCAGTATAGACATTGCCAGTAATCCCATGAACCTGTCAAGAAAAACTGTAGATATAGCTGTACTGTTTTTGCCTGAATGCTTGGAAATATCATAAATCCTAAATATATCACCCCCCATATAAGAAATAAGAAAATTATTAAAAAACAAACCATTATAATAATAAGTAAATGCTCTGAAATAGGATATCTCGATACCGCTGCTTTTAAGTAAAAGTCTCCATTGAAAGACCCCGAGCAGGTTACTTATTGTAACAAAAATCAAGGCACCAATAAGCCACCAAACATTTACTTCAACAAAAACTTCCCGAAGTCTCTCAAAACCTATCTTATTTAATAAATAAAATATTAAAGATATACTTATTATAACTTTAATAGAAAATTCAAAGAATTTATTTTTCAAAACACCCTCAATAATAAATATCCAAAGAAAATATCAACCCTAATGACAATTATTTTACTGTTGAATCCTGCTCTGCAATCATTTTTTTAAGCTCTTCCAATTTAGTACGTGCGCCCTTATCATTCGGATTTACAATAAGCCATTTATTAATTAGTTCAAATTCCTTTCTATACATTTTTTCCCTGTCATAGAGAAAAATCAACAAACTGAATGCCTTTGAAAGATCAGGTTTCATTTCAATAACTCTTTTCATCATCTCAATAGCTTTTTGGTTATCCTGCAGAATCCCATGATATAAAGCTCCATAGTCATAAAGACGGTTAAAATCAATATTTTTATCTTCCGAGTGTAAATCAAGTCTCTTCCTCAGTTCTTCCGTTCTTCCGCAGTCTGCGTACATTTTACCAACCTGTATGTCAAAATCAATATTGCTCCAAGAAATAATAGATGAAGGTATTATCTCTTCCATTTTATCCAAAACCTCCGGAACTTTATCTTTCTTTCCGGTAGCATAATAGCGATATGCAAGCTGAGTGAACAAAGTCCTGTAATTCTGCAGGAGACCTTTACTCTGCTCATCATAATAAATACTCGGGTCATTCAAACCTCTAAATTTAAATACTTCAAGAAGGCTCTTTCTCAAGCGGGATTCAGAAATTCCGACATTCTTAAATGGTATAATTTTCATAGCCATACCATCCATCCTGCAGTATTCCTTTAGTCCAACAAAATTTCCCGACGATACAGTCAAAGCAAAATATATCGGTCTTC